>NZ_JBMKJN010000024.1:0-66165 GCF_049236805.1 Enterobacter cloacae complex sp. XAL002 | reverse complement strand
CGTGCCGTTGTTCCGTGTCAGTGGAGGCGCATTATAGGGAGTTCTTCTGAAGTGACAAGCACTAAATACAAAAAACTTTTCGTTCGCTCACTTTTCAAACTCAACGCTTATTTAACCCGCGAATCGTCCGTTAAACGTGCAATTTCACGGGCAAAACTGGCCACTTGATCCCAGTCGGTATAAACCACTTCTTTACGCGTATCCGTTTCCCCGCCCGTCATCTTCATGATCAGGCGGATCATAAAGCGGTCATACCAGCGGTAACGCGGGTAACGCAGCGCGCCCGCAAAGACAGAACAGATATCGGGCTGCCATGGCGAGCTCAGCAAAAACTTGCGCGTATAGCTGTTAGTCTGCGGTGTACGCTTCTCTGCTTTACGGGCAACCAGGTTGACCGAGTAAAACGCGCCGGGCAGCTTAGCGAGCTCCGCCGTATGCTTTTTCACAAAGCGATCCAGCGCCGGATGGAAATGACCGTAACGAATTGAAGCGCCAATGACCACACGGTCGTAATCCTGCCAGGCAATCTGTTCAGTGCGATTCAGGTTCACCACATCAGAATAAATGCCCAGCTCTTTGAGTTCAGAAGCCAGATATGAAGCAATCTCACGCGTTTGCCCATCACGCGTTGAGAATAGAATTAACGTTTTCACCAATGTCTCCTTACTCACGCCAGAATGTTGGGGTAAACAGCACCAGCAGCGTAAAGACCTCAAGACGACCAAACAGCATATTGGCGATTAAGATCCACTTTGCCACCGGGTTCATACTGGCGAAATTATCCGCCACGACACCCAGCCCCGGCCCCAGGTTGTTTAACGTTGCCACCACAGAGGCGAAGGCAGAGAAATCATCCACGCCCGTGGCGATAATCGCCAGCATACTGACAATAAAGACCAGCGCATAAGCGGAGAAGAATCCCCACACCGCTTCGAGGATACGCTCCGGCAGTGCACGATTGCCCAGCTTGATGCTGTAAACCGCATTCGGGTGGACGAGACGTTTAAGTTCACGGTTCCCCTGCTTGAACAGCAGCAGAATACGGATCACCTTCAGGCCGCCGCCCGTCGACCCGGCACAGCCGCCGATAAACGCAGAGCACAACAGCAGCACCGGCAGGAACAGCGGCCAACGCGCAATACTGTCCGTGGTGAAACCGGCGGTTGTCGCCATCGATACCACCTGGAAGAAGGCCTGGTTCAGGGTCGTGACCGCCGAGTTATAGACATCGTGGAACCATAGTACCAGGGTACAGATGATCACCAGGGTCAACTGGACGCCAATAAACATCCGGAATTCCGGGTCGCGCCAGTACACCTTCAGGCTCCGGCCGCTAAGCAACGAGAAGTGTAGACCGTAGTTACAGCCTGAGATCAGCAAAAAGATGGCAATGATGGTATTGATCGTCGGGCTGTCGAAGTACCCAACGCTGGCATCGTGGGTGGAGAACCCGCCGATAGCGATAGTGGCAAAGCTGTGCCCGATGGCATCAAACGCAGGCATCCCGGCAAACCACAGCGCCAGCGCGCAGGCCACCGTCAGCAGGACATAAATAAGCCAAAGGGTTTTCGCCGTCTCCGCAATACGCGGGCGCATCTTGTTATCTTTCAACGGGCCAGGCATTTCAGCCCGGTAAAGCTGCATCCCCCCGACGCCCAGAATCGGCAGGATAGCCACCGCCAGCACGATGATCCCCATACCGCCGAACCACTGGAGCATCTGCCGGTAAAAGAGAATTGCATGCGGGAGTGAATCCAGCCCCACAAGCGTGGTGGCCCCGGTGGTCGTTAATCCGGAGAACGATTCAAAAAACGCATCCGTGACGGTGAGATTCGGTTGTTCAGAGAAGATAAACGGCAGCGCACCCACGCTTCCCAGTACCGTCCAGAACAGGACCACGATCAGAAAACCCTCCCGGGATTTCAGTTCACCTTTCTCACGGCGGTTTGGCCACCACAGCAGGGAGCCAATCGTCAGCGCGACAAAAAAGGTTTGCGTAAATGCACGCCCCGCGCCGTCCCGGTAGATGAGCGCCACCAGTCCGGGAATGATCATTGTCCCGGAGAAAAGTATGACCAGCAATCCAACGATTCGGGTAATGGCACGAAAATGCATCTCTGCCGCTTCCTTAGGTATTCAAAATTGTGAGGTGGGGATTATTCTTCAATCGGCAGTAATTGCAATGAACCGCGACTAAAATCAGCGAGTTTTGCTGAAAAAGCAGCCAGTTCCGCCTGAGGAAGCGCCACGCGTAATTGCACCATTGCCTGATAATCACTGTGTGCGATGACGCCGTTAAACTGTTTAAGCAGTGCTTCGATACCCGATAGCTGGGCGTAATCGCATAACAAAGTATATTCCGTAAGTGGCGTTTTGCGGGTTGTTATCAGCAGATTAAGCGCCTGCTGGACACCCCCTCCGTAGGCTTTCACCAGCCCTCCGGTGCCTAACAAAATGCCCCCGTAGTAGCGGACCACGACGGCGGTGATTTCACCCACGCCGCTGCCCATCAACTGGGATAGCATCGGTTTTCCGGCCGTACCCGCCGGTTCACCGTCGTCAGAAAACCCGAGCTGCTGTGAGTCGTCTGGCGGCCCTGCGACCCACGCCACACAGTGATGGCGGGCATCGGGGTGCTGCGCGCGGACGGACTCGACGAACGCCTTCGCCGCCTCCACGCCGTCAGTATGCGCCAACAGCGTGATAAAGCGGCTTTTCTTGATTTCCTCAACAAAGGTGACCGGCTCGGCCGGTATCAGCCAGCTTTCCATCAGGCCAGCTTCAGATCTCGCGTCATGTTCTCGATGCTGTTCTCGTGAATAACCACGTTATCTTCGATACGAATGCCGCCATACGGCTTCAGCGCTTCAATTTTCTCCCAGTTGAAGTGCTTGCTGAACTGCCCTTCGCGCCACGGCGCCAGCAGGGATTCAATAAAGTAGATACCCGGCTCGATGGTCAATACCATACGCGGCGCCAGAACGCGGGTGCAGCGCAGATAAGGATATTTAGACGGTGCCGCCAGGTGCGTACCGGTATCATCCTGCATAAAGCCCGCGACGTCATGAACCTGTAAACCCAGCGGGTGGCCGATACCGTGCGGCATAAATGGCCCGGTCAAATCGTTCTCAACCATCGCCTCTTCGCTCATGTCTTTGACAATCTGATGCTTACGCAGCAGTTTAGCGATGCGCTGATGGAACTGGATGTGATAATCCACATAGCTGGTTCCGGCCTTCATGGTGCCAATCAGCGCCAGCTGTTCATCGTTCACGTCTTTGATCAATTGCGCAAAATCAGTATCCGCATTCGCCGCCCAGGTACGGGTCAGGTCTGCCGCATAGCCATTGTACTCAGCCCCCGCGTCCAGCAGGAAGCTGCGCATCTCAGCCGGAACCTGATGATCCAGTTTGGTGTAGTGCAGAACCGAGGCATGTTCATTCAGCGCCACGATGTTGCTGTACGGCACGTCGGTATCGCGGTGGCCGGTCGCCGTCAGGTAGGCCTGATTGATATCGAACTCGCTCATACCGGACTGGAACGCTTCGTGCGCCGCACGGTGGCCATTCACCGCCGTTTTTTGCGCTTCACGCATGCAGTAAAGTTCGTAGTCGGTCTTGTAGGCGCGATAGTAGTGCAGATAATCCAGCACGCCTTTCGGGTTGAGTTTATCTGCCGGAATATCCAGACCCAGCGCACGCTCAGGAACCGGACCAATGTAGCCGATGTTCCCACGCGCCGCTGGCAACTGGCTGCCAATGCCGTCTGCTTTTGGCAGCGCAATCACGTCAATTTCTTCGGTCCAGAATGAGGTCGGCAGCGGCTCCACGTTGTGCCAGTAATCGACCGGCAGGTAGAACCACAGTTTCGGCTTGTTCACGCCATCCACCAGCAGCCAGCAATTTGGAACCTGCGTGACAGGCACCCAGGCTTTAAACTGCGGGTTAACCTTGAAGGGATAAGCGTGGTCATCAAGAAAAGTATTCATCAGCTCGCCGGAGTGGATCAGCAGGGCATCCAGCTTGAAGCGGGCCAGTACATCGCGGGTACGTTCCTGTAGGGTAACGATATGATTTTTATAAAGCGAAGCCAGTGAGTCCATCATTCTTCCTTTCGTTTTTTTGACCTCAAGTCATCGCATCTTAGCACACCTCACTCCGGCTGCGTGATTTCCACCGACCGTGATCAGCGCAGCAATTTCTTAATGACTAATTTGCATTTTATTAACATAAATTCCACACTCCGTTTCATCTGGTATGACCAGATCCAATTGCTGGATTCAGGAGACCGACATGCTCTACAAAGGCGACACCCTGTACGTAGACTGGCTGGAAGATGGCATTGCCGAACTGGTGTTCGATGCCCCCGGCTCAGTGAACAAGCTTGATACCGCGACGGTGGCCAGTCTTGGCCAGGCGCTGGATGTACTTGAAAAGCAATCAGATTTAAAAGGGCTGCTGCTGCGCTCCAACAAAGCGGCCTTTATCGTTGGCGCGGATATCACCGAATTCCTGTCGCTGTTCCTGGTGCCCGAAGAGCAGCTGAGCCAGTGGCTGCACTTTGCGAACAGTGTCTTTAATCGTCTGGAAGATCTGCCTGTCCCGACCCTTTCTGCCGTTAACGGTTACGCGCTGGGCGGCGGCTGCGAATGCGTGTTAGCCACTGATTACCGTCTGGCGACCCCAGACCTGCGCATCGGCCTGCCGGAAACCAAACTGGGCATTATGCCGGGCTTTGGTGGCTCGGTGCGTATGCCGCGCATGTTGGGTGCCGACAGCGCGCTGGAAATCATTGCCGCAGGTAAAGATGTCGGCGCGGAACAGGCGCAGAAAATCGGTCTGGTGGACGGCGTGGTTAAGCCTGAAAAACTGATTGAAGGCGCTGTAGCCATTCTGCGTCAGGCGATTAACGGCGATCTCGACTGGAAAGCCAAACGTCAGCCAAAGCTGGAGCCGTTGAAGCTCAGCAAAATTGAAGCCACCATGAGCTTCACCATCGCCAAGGGCATGGTGATGCAGACGGCGGGTAAACACTACCCGGCGCCGATCACGGCGGTGAAAACCATTGAAGCGGCAGCCCGTCTGGGCCGTGATGAAGCCCTGAAGCTGGAAAACCAGAGCTTTGTCCCGCTGGCGCACACCAACGAAGCCCGCGCGCTGGTTGGTATCTTCCTTAACGATCAGTTCGTGAAGGGCAAAGCCAAACAACTCACCAAAAACGTTGAAACGCCAAAACACGCGGCGGTACTCGGCGCGGGCATTATGGGTGGCGGCATCGCCTACCAGTCTGCATGGAAAGGCGTGCCGGTAGTGATGAAAGACATCAACGAGAAATCCCTGACGCTGGGCATGACCGAAGCGGCCAAGCTGCTGAATAAACAGCTTGAGCGCGGCAAAATTGACGGTCTGAAGCTTGCAGGCGTGATCTCCACCATCCAGCCAGTAATGGAATACAGCGGTTTCGACCGTGTGGACGTGGTGGTTGAAGCGGTCGTCGAGAACCCGAAAGTAAAAAAAGCGGTGCTGGCCGAAACCGAAGACAAGGTGCGTCCTGAGACCGTACTGGCCTCCAACACCTCCACTATTCCTATCAGCGAGCTGGCAAGCGTGCTGAAGCGTCCGGAAAACTTCTGCGGAATGCACTTCTTTAACCCGGTGCATCGCATGCCGCTGGTCGAAGTGATCCGTGGGGAAAAAACCTCCGACGAAACCATCGCCAAAGTGGTGGCGTGGGCGAGCAAGATGGGCAAAACGCCAATCGTCGTTAACGACTGCCCGGGCTTCTTCGTTAACCGCGTGCTGTTCCCGTACTTCGCCGGTTTCAGCCAGCTGCTGCGCGACGGCGCAGACTTCCGCAAAATCGACAAAGTGATGGAAAAACAGTTCGGCTGGCCGATGGGCCCGGCGTACCTGCTGGACGTTGTCGGCATCGACACTGCCCATCACGCGCAGGCGGTGATGGCGGCGGGCTTCCCGCAGCGCATGCAGAAAGATTATCGCGACGCCATTGACGCCCTGTTCGACGCCAACCGCTTTGGGCAGAAAAACGGTCTGGGCTTCTGGCGCTATAAAGAAGACAGCAAAGGCAAACCGAAGAAAGAAGAAGATCCGGCGGTGGATGGCCTGCTGGCCGACGTCAGTCAGCCAAAACGCGACTTCACTGACGATGAGATCATCGCCCGGATGATGATCCCGATGATCAACGAAGTGGTGCGTTGCCTCGAAGAAGGCATTATCGCCAGCCCGGCAGAAGCGGATATGGCGCTGGTGTACGGCCTCGGCTTCCCTCCGTTCCACGGCGGCGCGTTCCGTTGGCTGGATACGCTCGGCAGCGCTCGCTATCTCGATATGGCTCAGCAATATCAGCACCTCGGTCCGCTTTATGAGGTGCCGGAAGGTCTGCGTAACAAAGCGCGCCATAACGAACCCTACTATCCAGCAGTTGAGCCAGCCCGTCCGGTTGGCACGCTGAAAACGGCTTAAGGAGTCACAATGGAAAAGGTTGTCATTGTTGATGCAATTCGCACCCCGATGGGCCGTTCAAAAGGCGGTGCATTCCGTAACGTGCGTGCGGAAGATCTCTCCGCGCACCTGATGCGTAGCCTGCTGGCGCGTAATCCGGCGCTGGACCCTGCTTCGCTGGACGATATTTACTGGGGCTGCGTCCAGCAGACGCTGGAGCAGGGTTTCAACATCGCCCGTAACGCGTCTCTGCTGGCGGAGATCCCGCATTCGGTTCCGGCGGTCACCGTCAACCGTCTTTGCGGTTCGTCGATGCAGGCGCTGCACGACGCGGCACGGATGATCATGACCGGCGATGCGCAGGCCTGTCTGGTGGGCGGCGTGGAGCACATGGGCCACGTGCCGATGAGCCACGGGGTCGATTTCCATCCGGGCATGAGCCGCAACGTGGCGAAAGCCGCCGGTATGATGGGCCTGACCGCCGAGATGCTCTCCCGTCTGCACGGCATCAGCCGTGAAATGCAGGATGCCTTTGCCGCGCGCTCGCATGCCCGCGCCTGGGCCGCCACGCAGTCTGGTGCCTTTAAGAATGAGATCATCCCAACCGGCGGTCACGACGCAGACGGCGTACTGAAGCAGTTCAGCTACGACGAAGTTATCCGTCCTGAAACCACTGTTGAAGCGCTTTCTACCCTGCGTCCGGCGTTTGATCCGGTCACCGGCACGGTAACGGCGGGCACCTCGTCTGCCCTGTCCGACGGTGCCGCCGCCATGTTAGTGATGAGCGAAAGCCGCGCCCGCGAATTAGGCCTGACGCCACGCGCCCGCGTGCGTTCGATGGCAGTCGTGGGCTGCGATCCTTCCATCATGGGTTACGGTCCGGTCCCGGCGTCAAAACTGGCGCTGAAAAAAGCGGGGCTGAGCGCAAGTGATATCGACCTCTTTGAGATGAACGAAGCGTTCGCCGCGCAGATCCTGCCGTGCATTAAAGATCTGGGGCTGATGGATCAGATCGACGAGAAGATTAACCTCAATGGCGGCGCGATAGCCCTCGGTCACCCGCTGGGCTGCTCCGGGGCGCGTATCAGCACCACGCTGATCAACCTGATGGAACGCAAAGATGCCCAGTTCGGACTGGCGACGATGTGTATCGGGTTGGGTCAGGGGATCGCGACGGTGTTTGAGAGAGTGTAAATGTAAATAAGGAAAAGTATCTTAAAACCAATGACGTCAGAACAAGGCGGCAAGCGAGCGAATCCCGATGAGCTTACATTAGTAAGTGATTCGGGTGAACGAGCGCAGCCAACGCAGTTATGGCGCCATTGGCGAAGAGAGACAGTTTAGTTGCCGTTCTTCCCGCCTGTCAGGGGCGGGTTTTTTACATTATTGCAGCAGCGAAATATCCGCCACGCGCAGGAACAGCTCACGCAGTTTCTCAAGCATCGAGAGACGGTTAATACGCAGCTCTTTATCTTCCACGTTCACCATCACCTTCTCGAAGAAGGCATCAATGACGTCACGTAGCTCCGCCAGCTCCACCAGCGCTTCCTGGTAGCGACCTTCCGCGAAATACGGCTCCAGCTTGTCGCGCAGCACCACAACCTGCATCGCCAGAGAAATCTCTTCCGGCTCTTTCAGGGTTGCAGCGTTTACGCGTTCGTTCAGCGTCTCGTCGGATTTCGCGAGGATGTTGGATACACGCTTGTTGGCCGCGGCCAGCGCAGACGCCGCTTCCAGCGTACGGAAGTGGGATACCGCTTTCATACGCGCATCGAAATCTGCCGGACGGGTCGGACGACGCGCCAGCACCGCCTGAATGGTATCAACGGAGTAACCTTCGTCCTGATACCACGCGCGGAAACGACCGAGCATAAAGTCGATAACATCATCCACAACCTTCGCGTTGGTCAGCTTATCGCCGTACAGACGGACCGCTTCTTCGGTCAGCGTTTGCAGATCGAGATTGAGGTTCTTCTCTACGATGATGCGCAGCACGCCCAGCGCAGCACGACGCAGCGCAAACGGGTCTTTGTCGCCTTTCGGATGCTGACCGATACCGAAGATACCCGCCAGGGTGTCCATCTTATCGGCAATCGCCACGGCGCAGGCAACCGGGTTAGACGGCAGATCGTCACCGGCAAAGCGCGGCTGATATTGCTCGTTCAGGGCCACAGCCACGTCTTCCGCTTCGCCGTCATGACGCGCGTAGTGCATGCCCATCACGCCCTGGGTGTCGGTAAATTCGAACACCATGTTGGTCATCAGGTCGCACTTGGAGAGCAGGCCCGCGCGGGTAGCGTGGTTAACGTCGGCACCAATTTCACGGGCAATCCAGCCGGACAGCTCCGCGATACGGTCAGTCTTGTCGCGCAGCGTACCCAGCTGCTGCTGGAAGAGTACGGTTTGCAGACGCGGCAGGTTATCTTCCAGACGTTTTTTACGGTCGGTGTTGAAGAAGAACTCGGCGTCCGCCAGACGTGGACGCACCACTTTCTCGTTACCGGAGATAATCTGGCTCGGATCTTTCGATTCGATGTTCGCGACGAAGATGAAGTTTGGCAGCAGCTGGCCGTCGTTGGCGTAAACCGGGAAGTACTTTTGGTCACCCTTCATGGTGTACACCAGCGCTTCAGCCGGAACGGCCAGGAATTTCTCTTCGAATTTCGCGGTCAGCACAACCGGCCATTCGACCAGAGAGGTCACTTCTTCCAGCAGGATATCGCTCAGATCGGCATTACCGCCAATTTTGCGCGCCGCTTCTTCGGCGTCAGCTTTGATTTTGGCTTTACGCTGTTCGTAGTCAGCAATGACCTTACCGCGCTCCAGCAGGATCTGCGGGTACTGATCAGCATTGTCGATGGTGAACTCCGGCTCGCCCATAAAGCGGTGGCCGCGGATCACGCGATCGGACGCCACGCCCAGAATGGTCGCCGGAATAACGGTATCGCCCAGCAGCAGGGTCACGGTGTGAACCGGACGCACAAAGTGAACGTCAGACGCGCCCCAGCGCATCAGCTTAGGAATCGGCAGCTTAGCCAGCGAGGTCGCAATCATATCTGGCAGCAGCGCTTCCGCGCTTTCGCCTTTCACATGGGCACGATACAGCAGCCATTCACCTTTGTCGGTGGTCAGACGTTCGGCCTGATCGACGGTGATACCGCAGCCGCGCGCCCAGCCTTCAGCCGCTTTGCTCGGCTTGCCTTCCGCGTCGAACGCCTGGGCAATGGCCGGGCCACGTTTTTCAACTTCGCGATCCGGCTGGGACGCCGCCAGGTTTGCCACTTTCAGCGCCAGACGACGCGGCGCAGCAAACCACTCAATTTTACCGTGCGCCAGGCCAGCGTTATCCAGCTCAGCAGTGACGTTCGCAGCGAAAGATTCAGCCAGGCTGCGCAGGGCTTTTGGTGGCAGCTCTTCAGTGCCGATTTCCACCAGGAAAGTTTTCTCAGACATGGCCGCCTCTTATTTGTTTCGGTTGCACATCGGGAAGCCAAGGGCTTCACGGGACGCGTAGTAAGCTTCAGCAACGGCTTTGGTCAGGGTACGAATACGCAGAATGTAGCGCTGACGTTCAGTCACGGAGATCGCTTTGCGGGCATCCAGCAGGTTGAAGCTGTGGGCAGCCTTCAGAATACGCTCGTAGGCAGGCAGAGGCAGCGGAGTCTCCAGCGCCAGCAGCTGCTGGGCTTCTTTCTCGTACTGCTCGAAGCAGGTGAACAGGAAGTCCACGTCCGCGTATTCGAAGTTATAGGTGGATTGCTCCACTTCGTTCTGATGGAACACGTCGCCATAGGTGGTTTTACCCAGCGGGCCGTCGCTCCAGACTAGGTCGTAAACGCTGTCTACGCCCTGAATGTACATGGCCAGACGTTCCAGACCATAGGTGATTTCGCCGGTGATCGGTTTACATTCCAGACCGCCAACCTGCTGGAAGTAGGTGAACTGGGTCACTTCCATGCCGTTCAGCCACACTTCCCAACCCAGACCCCAGGCACCCAGCGTTGGGTTTTCCCAGTTATCTTCCACGAAACGAATGTCGTGAATGGTCGGATCCATACCCAGCTCTTTCAGTGACCCGAGGTACAGTTCCTGAATATTGTCAGGTGATGGCTTAATCACCACCTGGAACTGATAGTAGTGCTGCAAACGGTTCGGGTTTTCGCCGTAACGGCCATCGGTCGGACGACGGGATGGCTGAACATAGGCGGTCGCCATTGGCTCTGGCCCTAACGCGCGCAGGCTGGTCATCGGGTGTGAGGTGCCTGCGCCAACTTCCATGTCCAAAGGTTGAACAATGGTGCAGCCCTGACGAGCCCAGTAATCCTGTAAGGTCAGGATCAGGCCCTGGAAGGTCTTGGTATCAAACTTTTGCATAGTATTTCGTGCTGGATACGTGTGGTTTTAAATGGAAGGGATCAGTATACCCGCTGGCTGCAAGATATACAGTACGAAACGGGGTTGTTTAGGGAAAATTGGGGAATAAGCCCTACAGCCAGAACTTGCGAAGGCTCTGGTTGCTGCTTATACGAGCAATTTAGCGCATTGAGAGATGTAAAAACTGGCCGTCTGCATCAAAAGAGCAGACAAAGCCCTCTTTACGCGCCGTATAGCCTTTCAGTTCATAGCTGCCCTGAAAGCGCTCGAAGCCGTTAATATGAATTTTCTGTGCTTCGGAATTATAACGGTGAGCCGCCTGATCCCTGCACAGCTGTTCCATATTCAGGGAACGCTCCGGGCTCATTTTCCCCTGCTGCGCTTTTTGGACTGGAGCCTCCTGAGAAGCACTGCACCCTGCTAATAAAAGCAGCAGAAAGAGTGACGCCCCACGCTTCATCATCATTTTTATTACCGCCCTGGTCAGTGGCTGTTATTTTTAGTAGCAACACGTTTATAGATTAATGTTCAACATTCTGCGAATCTCGCCAGCTCCCGACAAGACAGCCTGGTTAAACTCAGAATTTTCCAAGGGAAAAGTTTTACGCAATCGCAGTCACACTTTCTTTATCAGGAATACAGAGGAACTGATGCAGTCAAAAATTAACTGGATTGATAACCTGCGGGGAATAGCCTGTCTGATGGTGGTGATGATCCACACTACGACCTGGTATGTCACGAACGCGCACAGTATCAGCCCTGTTAACTGGGATGTCGCCAATATTCTGAACTCAGCCTCACGCGTGAGCGTCCCGCTGTTCTTTATGATTTCCGGTTTTCTCTTTTTTGGCGAGCGTAGCGCGCAGCCGAGACATTTCATCCGTATTGTCTCCTGTTTGCTGTTTTACAGCGCCATTTCGCTGCTCTATATCATCCTGTTCACTTCAATTAATGCTGAACGTTCCCTGCTCAATTTGTTGCAAAAACCAGTGTTCTATCATCTGTGGTTTTTCTTCGCGATAATGGTTATCTATCTGGTTTCGCCGTTAATTCAGGTAAAAAACGTTAGCGGTAAAATGCTGCTGGCCTTGATGGTAATAATCGGGATCGTGGCAAACCCGAATACCGTCTCACAGAAAATTGATGGCTTTGAATGGCTGCCCGTTAACCTCTATATCAACGGCGATACGTTTTATTACGTGCTGTACGGCATGCTGGGGCGCGCCATCGGCATGATGGAGACGCAAAAGAGAGGAATAAACTGGCTTTGCGCGGCAGCATTTATCGCCGGTGTGTTTATTATCTCTCGAGGGACGCTGCACGAGCTGCAATGGCGCGGAAACTTTGCCGATACCTGGTATCTCTACTGCGGGCCGATGGTCTTTATCTGCGCGGTTTCGCTGCTGACCCTGGTTAAAAACACCCTGAATGCCCGCCCGCTTCCGGTGCTGGGGTTTATCTCTCGCCACTCGCTGGGCATTTACGGTTTTCACGCGCTGGTGATCCACGCCCTGCGCACCCGCGGCGTTGAGCTTAAAAGCTGGCCGGTGCTGGATATTGTCTGGATATTTACCGTTACGCTGGTTGTCAGCCTGCTGCTCTCAATGCTGCTGCAACGCATCGATACACGCAGGTTTGTGAGCTAACCCGGTTGAAGGCTGGCAGGCCGGGTAAACGTTAGCGCCACCCGGCGCCTGTTTATGACATTAGCGGTAAAAGCTGCTGATAGATTTTGCGGAAAACGTCTCGTCTTTCAGCGTAGCGAGCATGATTTTTCGCATCAGGACGATGCTGCTGTTCAAGCGGCAGCTGGGGCAAAAGCTGGGGCAGTGGTTTATCCCGGTTCAGCGCAATTTGCGCCAGCCGTGCCGCACCGAGCGCCGGACCAACATCTCCCCCAGTACGATAGTCCAACTGCAACCCGCTGATATCGGAAAGCATTTGCCGCCAGTAGCTGCTTCGTGCCCCGCCGCCAATTAACGTAATGCTGGATGGCGTCAGGCCACAGTCATGCACGACATCCATGCCGTCCGCCAGCGCATAACCGACCCCTTCAAGCACCGCGCGCGCCAGCTCTGCCGGGCCGTGCTGATGGGTAAGGCCGAAGAAGACCCCTTTCGCTTCCGGGTTGTTATGCGGCGTCCGCTCGCCTGAAAGGTACGGTAAAAACCAGACCGCACCGGCAGTATCATCCGCCTGCTGTGCCGCTGCGATAAGCGCCGGGACGTCCGCCATTCCGGTCAGCTTTGCCGCCCAGTCGAGGCAGGATGCCGCGCTCAGCATCACCGACATCAAATGCCATTTACCCGGCAACGCGTGGCAAAAGCTGTGTACGGCGCTTTCAGGGTTACTACGATAGCCGTCACTGACGGCAAAATAGACGCCGGAAGTGCCGAGCGAGAGCATGGCCTGCCCTGTCCCCACCATCCCCACGCCGACCGCACCCGCCGCATTATCGCCGCCGCCGGCAACGACAGGTACGGCTGGCATATTCCAGCGTTCAGCAACAGAAGGCTGCAAAGCGCCCGTGATATCACTGCCTTCAAACAGCGCAGGCATATGATCGCGCGTCAGCTGGCAGGCATCCAGCATCGCTTCGCTCCAGTCCCGTTTCGCCACGTCGAGCCACATCGTGCCCGCGGCGTCAGACATGTCGCTGGCAAAATCCCCCGTCATGCGAAAACGCAGGTAGTCTTTCGGCAACAGAACCTTCGCCACCTGACGAAAAATCTCAGGCTCATGGCGCTGCACCCACAGGAGTTTTGGCGCGGTAAAACCGGGCATCATCAGGTTGCCCGTAATCTCGCGGGACGCAGGCACACGCTCCTCAAGGATCGCGCACTCTTCCGCACAGCGGCCATCGTTCCAGAGAATAGCCGGGCGCAGAACGCGATGCTGGCTATCCAGCAGCGTGGCGCCATGCATTTGCCCGGCAATGCCCAGCGCTTTCACGTCGCGCAGGCTGTACTGCTCACCTAAGGCTTTCATCGCGCGGTCCGTCGCCTGCCACCACTGCTCCGGATCTTGTTCCGACCAAAGTGGCTGCGGGCGTGAAACCTGCAACTTTTCAGTCTGCGTGGCTAACACATCGCCCTGCTCGCTTAACAGGATGGCTTTCACCCCCGACGTGCCAAGATCGATCCCGATATACATGTGGTGACTCCTTTGACAGAAATGCCCGGTGGCGCTGCGCTTACCGGGCCTGGATGCTGTTATTTATCGAACAGGTAGTGATTAACCAGGTTTTCCAGCAGTTCCTGATGGCCGCTCTGATGCTGCGGTGCCAACTGATGCTGTTCAGCGTACTTCGCGATATCCGCAAGCGATAACTGACCTTTCAAAATTTGCTGGCCCAGCTCACTGTTCCAGCCGCTGTAGCGCTTCGCCACGCGCTTATCCAGCTCACCGTCTTCAATCATACGGGCCGCCACCTTCAGCGCCAGCGCCATGGTGTCCATCGCGCCAATATGCCCGTAGAACAGATCGTATTTGTCGGTGCTCTGGCGACGCACTTTGGCGTCGAAGTTCAGGCCGCCGGTGGTGAAACCGCCCGCTTTGATGATTTCGTACATCACCAGCGCATTCTCTTCGACGCTGTTCGGGAACTGGTCGGTATCCCAGCCCAGCTGCGGATCGCCGCGGTTCGCATCCACCGATCCGAAGATGCCCAGCGCAATCGCAGAGGCGATTTCGTGATGGAACGAGTGGCCCGCCAGCGTGGCGTGGTTAGCCTCAATGTTCACTTTGATCTCTTTTTCCAGACCAAACTGCTTCAGGAAGCCATACACGGTGGCGACATCGTAGTCGTACTGATGCTTGGTTGGCTCCTGTGGTTTTGGCTCAATCAGCAGCGTACCGCGGAAGCCGATTTTGTGCTTGTGGTCCACAACCATCTGCATAAAGCGGCCAATCTGCTCACGCTCCTGGCGCAGGTCAGTATTCAGCAGCGTTTCATAGCCTTCACGACCGCCCCAGAGAACGTAGTTCTCACCGCCCAGCTGATGCGTGGCGTTCATCGCAGTCACCACCTGGGTTGCCGCCCAGCTGAAGACTTCCGGGTCCGGATTGGTTGCCGCGCCCGCGCCATAGCGAGGGTTGGTAAAGCAGTTAGCCGTACCCCAGAGCAGCTTCACGCCGCTTTGCTGCTGTTTTTCAGCCAGCACGTCGACCATCTGCGCAAAATTGTTCAGATACTCTTTCAGGGATGCCCCTTCCGGCGACACGTCCACATCGTGGAAACAGTAGTACGGTACGTTCAGCTTATGGAAGAACTCGAACGCGACGTCGGCTTTACGCTTCGCCAGCTCAATGGCCTCGCCCGGCTGTTGCCATGGGCGGTCAAAAGAGCCCACGCCGAACATATCGGCACCGTTCCAGCAGAAGGTGTGCCAGTAGCAGGCGGCAAAGCGCAAGTGATCTTCCATGCGCTTACCCAGCACCAGCTCATCCGGGTTGTAGTGACGAAATGCTAAAGGATTGGTCGTTTTCGTGCCTTCGAAACGAACGCGATCGAGTTGGTCGAAATAAGCTTGCATATTGAGCTCCATAATCAGGGTATGCGGCGTGGTCTTGCTTCTGGAGTAATAGTGAATAGACATTGGAGGTTGCTCAATTACGTTATTTCACACTGCTATTGAGAGAATGCGCAATTGTGCGCTGGCTCGCAAAATAATGTGCAGACAAACTATTTTTCGGCGCGCATTCCAGAATCAAATGTAATTAATAGGTTACGCTTTTTAAAATCCGATCGCGGTCATAAATTCAGAAATAAACCAAATATCGTAATGAGAAGATAAAAATCTGTAATTGCCAGCAGGCCTTTCCACGTTAAAAATTTGCTGCGTCTCAGCAGTGAATGTTTCTTTTATCTCAGCTACACATACCCCTACAAAAAGGCCTAATAATTATGAAGATAAAGAACCTGACCCTAACGCTCTGCACTACTCTCCTGCTTGCAAGCTTTGCCGGCCACGCCAAAGAGGTCAAAATCGGCATGGCGATTGATGACTTACGCCTGGAGCGCTGGCAAAAAGATCGCGATATCTTTGTTAAAAAAGCGGAATCTCTCGGTGCGGAGGTGTTCGTTCAGTCCGCTAACGGCAACGAAGAGACGCAAATGTCGCAAATTGAGAATATGATCAACCGTGGCGTCGATGTGCTGGTCATTATCCCGTATAACGGCCAGGTATTAAGCAACGTGGTGAAAGAAGCAAAACAGGAAGGCATAAAAGTCCTGGCTTATGACCGCATGATTAATAATGCGGATATTGATTATTATATTTCGTTCGACAATGAAAAGGTGGGTGAATTACAGGCTAAAAGCTTGATCGCAAAAGTGCCTCAAGGGAATTATTTCCTGATGGGCGGCTCGCCTGTGGATAACAACGCCAAACTGTTCCGTCAGGGACAAATGAAAGTGCTGAAGCCGTATATCGACGAGGGCAAAATTAAAGTCGTCGGCGATCAGTGGGCTGACGGCTGGTTACCGGAAAACGCGCTGAAAATTATGGAAAACGCGTTGACCGCAAATAACAACAAAATCGATGCAGTGGTGGCCTCTAACGACGCCACTGCGGGGGGCGCCATTCAGGCGCTGAGCGCGCAGGGTCTGGCCGGGAAAGTCGCTATTTCCGGACAGGACGCCGACCTTGCGGGTGTAAAACGCATTATCGCGGGTACCCAGACTATGACGGTCTATAAGCCCATTACCGAGCTTGCCAATACGGCCGCCGAAATTGCCGTTGAGCTGGGAAATGGCCAGCAACCTAAAGCAGACGCGACGTTAAATAACGGCCTGAAAGACGTGCCAGCTCGCCTGCTTACCCCTATCGAAGTCAACAAAGAGAATATTGACGCCACGGTGGTGAAAGACGGTTTCCATAAGAAGAGTGAACTGTAATCCAGCGCAGCCCCTGCCCGGCGGGGGCGCATCGACCTGCCCTGTTCATCTGTCGGGCTATGCGGAGCAGTTATGTCTTATTTACTTGAAATGAAAAGCATCACCAAAGCCTTCGGAGCGGTGAAAGCGGTCGACAACGTAAGCCTGCGGCTGAACCCCGGCGAAGTGATGTCGCTGTGCGGCGAAAACGGCTCGGGGAAATCCACGCTGATGAAGGTGCTGTGCGGGATCTATCCGCACGGCAGCTACGAGGGCGAAATCGTCTTTGCCGGTGAGGTGCTTCAGGCCACGCACATTCGTGATACCGAACGTAAAGGCATCGCTATCATTCACCAGGAGCTGGCGCTGGTGAAGCACCTTACCGTGCTGGAAAATATCTTTCTTGGGGTCGAACTCTCGCGCCACGGCGTACTGGATTACGACACCATGACGCTGCGCTGCGAAAAACTGCTGGCCCAGGTGAGTCTCGCTATCTCACCGCATACGCGCGTGGGCGACTTAGGTTTGGGCCAGCAGCAGCTGGTGGAGATCGCCAAGGCGCTAAATAAACAGGTACGCCTGCTGATCCTCGACGAGCCAACCGCCTCGCTCACCGAACAGGAAACCGCCGTTCTGCTCAATATCATCCGCGATCTGCAAAACCACGGTATCGCCTGCATCTATATTTCGCACAAGCTCAATGAGGTGAAAGCTATTTCCGACACCATCTGCGTCATCCGCGACGGGCAGCACATTGGCACGCGTGAAGCAGAAGGCATGAGCGAAGATGACATCATCACCATGATGGTGGGTCGCGAACTCACCGCACTGTATCCCAACGAACCACACACCATAGGCGAAGAACTCCTGCGCGTGGAAAACCTGACGGCGTGGCATCCCGTTAACCGCCACATCAAGCGCGTGGATAACCTCTCCTTCTCGCTGCACCGCGGCGAAATTCTCGGTATTGCGGGTTTAGTGGGTGCCGGAAGAACCGAGGCCGTGCAGTGTCTGTTTGGCGTCTGGCCGGGGCGCTGGGAAGGCAAAATTTATATCGACGGTCAGCCGGTAAAAATCGACAACTGCCAGCAGGCCATTGCCAAAGGCATTGCTATGGTGCCCGAAGACCGCAAAAAAGACGGCATCGTGCCGGTCATGGCGGTGGGAAAAAATATCACGCTGGCGGCGCTCAGCCAGTTTTCCGGCGCGCTGAGCAGCCTGGATGATGCCGCAGAACAGCAGTGTATTCTTCAGTCACTTGCCAGGCTCAAGGTGAAAACCTCCTCGCCGGAACTGGCGATAGGTCGCCTGAGCGGCGGCAACCAGCAGAAAGCGATTCTGGCGCGCTGCCTGTTGCTTAATCCGCGCATTTTAATTCTGGACGAACCCACGCGCGGGATCGATATCGGCGCGAAGTATGAAATCTACAAGCTGATCAACCAGCTTGTGCAGCAAGGGATTGCCGTCATTGTTATCTCGTCCGAATTGCCTGAAGTGCTGGGGCTGAGCGACCGCGTGCTGGTCATGCATGAAGGGAAACTCAAAGCCAACCTGAACAACCAGAACCTGACGCAAGAGCAGGTGATGGAAGCTGCCTTAAGGAGCGAACGCCATGTCGAAAAGCAACCCGTCTGATATCAAAGTCGCTGTTCCGACGCCCGGTGCGTTCGCAGGACTTAAATCGCTGAATCTGCAAGTTTTTGTAATGATTGCCGCCATTATCGTCATCATGTTGTTCTTTACCTGGATGACCGATGGCTCCTATTTGAGCGCACGTAACGTCTCTAACCTGCTGCGTCAGACCGCCATCACCGGGATCCTGGCGGTGGGGATGGTCTTTGTGATTATCTCAGCGGAAATTGACCTGTCGGTAGGGTCGATGATGGGTCTGCTCGGCGGCGTGGCGGCAATTTTTGACGTCTGGCTCGGCTGGCCGTTGCCGCTGACGATTGCGGTCACGCTGGTACTGGGTCTGCTGCTGGGTGCGTGGAACGGCTGGTGGGTGGCCTACCGTAAAGTCCCGTCGTTTATTGTCACCTTAGCAGGGATGCTGGCCTTCCGCGGTATTCTGATTGGGATCACCAACGGCACTACCGTATCCCCGACCAGCGCCTCGATGTCCCAGATTGGCCAAAGCTACCTCTCTGATGGCGTCGGTTTTACGATCGGTGTGGTTGGGCTGATGGCGTTTGTCGCGTGGCAATGGCGAGGACGCATGCGTCGCCAGGCGCTGGGGCTGGCCTCGCCTGCCTCAACCTCGGTTGTCGGCCGTCAGGCGCTTACTGCGGTGATTGTGCTGGGGGCCATCTGGCTGCTAAACGATTATCGCGGTGTCCCAACGCCCGTTCTGCTGCTGGCGCTGTTGCTGTTAGGTGGGATGTTTATGGCCACACGTACCGCATTCGGTCGCCGTATTTATGCTATCGGCGGCAATCTTGAAGCCGCGCGTTTATCTGGTATCAACGTCGAGCGCACCAAACTCGCCGTCTTTGCCATCAACGGCCTGATGGTAGCCATCGCGGGGCTGATCCTCAGCTCGCGACTGGGTGCGGGTTCCCCGTCTGCCGGTAATATTGCCGAGCTGGACGCCATCGCCGCCTGCGTGATTGGCGGGACCAGCCTCGCCGGAGGCATTGGCAGCGTGGCGGGGGCGGTGATGGGCGCATTTATTATGGCTTCGCTGGATAACGGGATGAGTATGATGGACGTGCCGACGTTTTGGCAGTATATCGTCAAAGGGGCCATTCTTTTGCTGGCAGTCTGGATGGACTCTGCCACCAAGCGGCGCGCCTGAGAACCGTATCGTGACTAATTTGGGAAAGTGAGCCATGTTTGAAAAGCGTCACCGCATTACGTTGTTATTCAATGCCAACAAAGCCTATGACCGTCAGGTGGTTGAGGGGGTTGGTGAATATTTGCAGGCGTCGCAATCCGAATGGGATATTTTCATCGAAGAAGATTTCCGTACCCGTCTGGAGAACATCAAAGACTGGCTGGGAGACGGGGTTATCGCTGACTTTGACGACCCCGTGATTGAACAGTTGCTGAGTGGTGTCGACGTACCTATCGTGGGCGTTGGCGGCTCTTACCATTCAGCGGAACATTACCCCCCCGTTCACTACATCGCCACGGATAACCATGCCCTGGTTGAGACCGCCTTCCTCCATTTAAAGGAGAAAGGCGTCCATCGTTTTGCGTTTTACGGATTGCCCGCCACCAGCGGAAAGCGCTGGGCGATGGAGCGTGAGTATGCCTTCTGCCAGCTGGTTGCCCAGGAGAAGTATCGCGGCGTCGTTTATCAGGGGCTGGAAACCGCGCCAGAAAACTGGCAGCACGCACAGAATCGCCTGGCTGACTGGCTGCAAACGCTGCCGCCCCAGACAGGGATTATCGCCGTGACGGACGCCCGCGCCCGCCACGTATTACAGGTGTGCGAACATTTGCATATTCCGGTGCCTGAAAAGCTGTGCGTGATTGGTATTGATAACGAAGAGCTTACACGCTATCTGTCGCGCGTGGCGCTCTCATCCGTGGCGCAGGGTACCCGTCAGATGGGCTATCAGGCCGCGAAGCTGCTGCACCGACTGTTAGACAACGAATCCCTGCCGCTCCAGCGTCTGCTGGTTCCGCCCGTTCGCGTGGTCGAGCGTCGCTCAACTGACTACCGTTCCCTAAACGATCCGGCCGTGATTCAGGCGATGCACTACATTCGCAATCATGCCTGCAAGGGGATTAAGGTCGATCAGGTGCTGGATTCGGTCGGCATTTCACGTTCGAATCTGGAGAAGCGGTTTAAAGAGGAAGTCGGTGAGACGATCCACGCCGTGATCCATGCGGAAAAGCTGGAGAAAGCGCGCAGTCTGCTGATCTCCACCTCGCTGTCGATCAACGAGATTTCACAGATGTGCGGCTATCCGTCGCTTCAGTATTTCTATTCGGTGTTCAGGAAAGAGTATGACACCACGCCGAAGGAGTACCGGGAACGGTACAGTGAAGTCCTGCTCTAGAAAAAAGAACGCCTTCCAGTGGAAGGCGTTTTTCATTACATATGTGCGGCAATCAGACGCTGGTTATCCTGGTACATGGAGAACAGGTAGTTGTTGTAGCGCTGTCCCTGGGTGGAATAACCTTTCAGCTTGTGGATCATCGCCGTGGCCGTCACTTCCTGATCCGCCTTACGCAGCTGCGCGCGTGACTTACGGAACGAAGAGTAGGCCGGGTGGGTGTTCAGATTCACCACATAGGCATTCACGGAATCTTTCACCGATTCAAACTGTGAATAGCCCTTCACCTTGCCGGGTGCATTAGTACAACGACCTTTTGCGCATTTCATGCCAAACAGATTGTTGTTGTTGCGCGCCAGCTTCGAGGTGCCCCAACCGCTTTCGGCGGCGGCCATTGTCGCGACCATACTGCCTGGAATAATGTCCACACGCTCTAACAGAGTGTTCCACGGCACACGACGCGTGTTCCCGCTCCACTTCACTTTATAGCGTTTGGCGATGTCTTTCAGGCGAGTGCGCTCAGACGGCGACCAGCGGCTATCGTACTGTTTGGCGATCAGCCAGTTACGATCCGCAGTAATCGCGGCATTTTGACTTTTAATGTAAGGCATTACCGTCCGGAGAAACGCTTTTTTCCTTGGTGTCCCGGAAGGGTATTTTCGCAAATCAGGAAGTGAACTACTCTTTGCACTATTGCGAGAATACTCTTGTTTACTGCTAACCTTACTGCTTGTCGTCTTTATTACGTGGGCTTTCTTACTCGTTGTATCCGTGTGCGTCTTTGCAAGCACCTCACCTGAAAATGCCATGGTGAGTAACATGAGTATCGCGGCCCCATATCGTCGAATGGGAGTCGATATCATTAGGTCTCCTGGTCGGATATAAGCATTCCAACACCTTATTTTCTTCAAAATTTGAGAGCGGAATCTCAAATCGTACCAAAAATAGTCTTCAAGAGCACGTCTATAAATAGTCCAATTCCGAAACTATGTCATCCGGAACATGCTCATTAAAGCACCAACACTGGAAAAATGTGCGCGATATCGCAGATAACTGCCTAATTTTGCGCGGGATCACTCATCCCTACGCGTCCTCCTGGCAGAAAGCCTCAGAGGAGGAGTTTTTCCCCTGAGCCGAATGGCACACTGGTCAAAAATGCCGCGACAGGAAAATGGAATGAAACGCACTGCATTAGCTGTTCTGATGTTACCCGCATTCGCGCATGCCGACTGGTCATCGCCGGGATTTGACGCATTCAACGCTGAAGGTACCGGCGTCTTTACCAGCCAGGCAACGCTTGCGAAGGGTACCCGTCCACTGACGTTGAGTCTTGACAACGCGTGCTGGCAGCCGACAAAGGCCATTAAGCTCAACGAGATGCTGTCGCTCAAACCGTGCGAAGGCACGCCACCGCAGTGGCGATTATTCCGTGACGGCGTTTATCAGATGCGTATTGATACGCGCTCTGGAACGCCGACGCTGATGCTGACGGTACAAAGTGCGGCGCCACAGCCTGTCGCAAACGTTACCCGCCAGTGCCCGAAGTGGGACGGCAAACCGCTCACGATCGACGTCGTTAACACGTTCCCGGAAGGCACGGTGGTGCGTGATTTTTACAGCAAACAGACCGCGACCGTTCAAAATGGCAAAGTGACTCTTCAGCCAGCCGCCAACAGCAATGGCCTGCTGCTGCTTGAGCGCGCCGAAACGGACAAACCCGCGCCGTTCAGCTGGCAAAACGCCACCGTCTATTTCGTGCTGACCGATCGCTTCGTGAATGGCGACCCCACCAACGACAACAGCTATGGCCGCCATAAAGATGGTATGCAGGAGATAGGTACTTTCCACGGCGGCGATCTGAAAGGGCTTACCAGCAAACTGGATTACCTTCAGCAACTGGGCGTGAATGCGCTCTGGATAAGCTCCCCGCTGGAGCAGATCCACGGCTGGGTTGGCGGCGGCACCAAAGGGGATTTCCCCCACTACGCGTATCACGGTTATTACACCCAGGACTGGACGAAACTCGACGCCAACATGGGCAACGAAGATGATTTACGCCAGCTTGTCGACGACGCGCACAGGCGTGGTATCCGCGTCCTGTTTGACGTTGTCATGAACCACGCGGGCTATGCGACGCTTGCAGATATGCAGCAATATCAGTTTGGCGCACTCTATTTACAGGGAGATGAGCTGAAAAAAACGCTCGGCGAACGCTGGACTGACTGGAAGCCAGGCGCGGGTCAAAGCTGGCACAGCTTCAACGATTACATCAACTTCAGTGACAGAGCCGCATGGGAAAAATGGTGGGGTAAAAAATGGATCCGTACCGATATCGGTGATTACGACAACCCGGGCTTTGACGACTTGACCATGTCCCTGGCCTTCCTGCCGGATCTGAAAACGGAATCAAAAACCCCGTCAGGTTTGCCGAACTTTTATCAACACAAGCCCGACACCAACGCGAAAGTGATGACGAATTTCACGCCGCGAGATTACCTGACCCACTGGCTTAGCCAGTGGGTACGTGACTACGGCATCGACGGTTTCCGGGTCGATACCGCCAAACACGTTGAGCATGAAGCCTGGCAACAACTGAAAGACCAGGCCAGCCAGGCGCTGGCCGCGTGGAAGGCCGCCAACCCGGACAAAAAACTCGACGATGCGCCGTTCTGGATGACCGGTGAATCCTGGGGCCACGGCGTGATGCAGAGCGATTATTACCGTCACGGCTTCGATGCGATGATCAACTTTGACTATCAGGAGCAGGCGGCGAAAGCAGTGGACTGTCTGGCAGATATGGATTTGACCTGGCAGCAAATGGCAGAAAAGCTGCAAAGTTTTAATGTGCTGAGCTATCTCTCCTCCCACGATACGCGTCTGTTCCGTGAAGGGGGTCAGCGCGCCGCTGAGTTACTGCTGCTGGCGCCGGGAAGCGTGCAGATCTATTACGGCGATGAATCAGAGCGTCCATTAGGTCCGACGGGCTCCGATCCGCTACAGGGAACCCGTTCGGATATGAACTGGCAGGACGTCACGGGTAAACAGGCGTTAACTGTCGCCCACTGGCAGCTTCTGGGGCAGTTCCGCGCCCGTCATCCGGCTGTGGGTGAAGGCAAGCAAACAACGCTGTCAGTGAAAGAAGGCTACGGCTTTGTGCGCGAGCACAAGGGCGATAAGGTGATGGTGGTGTGGGCGGGTAATCAGTAGAACAGCCCCCTCACCCTAACCCTCTCCCCAAGGGGCAAGGGGATTGCACGGTGCGGTCTTTCACCCTCCCCCCTTTGGGGAGAGGGCCGGGTGAGGGGGCATTCATCAGAACGATTCACTGCAATAATCCCTCTCCACCATACAAAACAACAAATCCGACCACATCCGCCGATTTGCACCAACACGGTGCTGGCGTTATGGTTACTGCCTTTCATATTAAGCCCGACAGATCACCTGCTATGACGTTTTCACAATTCGGCGACAAATTTACCCGCCATTCAGGCATTACCCGCCTGATGGAGGACCTCAACGACGGGCTGCGCACCCCAGGCGCTATCATGCTTGGCGGCGGAAACCCGGCTCAAATTCCGGAGATGAACACCTACTTCCAGACGCTGCTGGCAGACATGCTGGAAAACGGTAAAGCAACCGATGCGCTATGTAATTACGACGGCCCTCAGGGTAAAACAGAACTACTGACGCTTCTGGCGGCAATGCTGCGGGAAGCGCTGGGTTGGGATATCGAACCACAGAACATTGCACTGACAAACGGCAGTCAGAGCGCGTTTTTCTACTTATTCAATCTGTTCGCCGGACGCCGCGCCGACGGCACCACGAAAAAAGTGCTGTTCCCGCTGGCACCGGAGTATATCGGCTATGCCGATGCCGGCCTCGAAGAAGACCTGTTTGTTTCCGCACGTCCGAATATCGAGTTGTTGCCAGAGGGCCAGTTCAAATATCACGTCGATTTTGAACATCTTCATATCGGTGAAGAGACGGGCATGATCTGCGTATCTCGTCCCACCAACCCGACGGGGAACGTGATCACCGACGACGAGCTGATGAAGCTGGATGCGCTGGCGAATCAGCACGGCATCCCGTTGGTGATCGATAACGCCTATGGAGTACCGTTCCCGGGGATCATCTTCAGCGAAGCGCGTCCGCTGTGGAACCCGAACATCATCCTCTGCATGAGCCTCTCCAAGCTGGGCCTGCCGGGCAGCCGCTGCGGCATTATCATTGCTAACGAGAAAATCATCACCGCCATTACCAACATGAACGGCATTATCAGCCTTTCCCCTGGCGGCATCGGCCCGGCGATGATGTGCGAGATGATCAGGCGTAACGACCTGCTGCGCCTGTCAAATGAGGTGATCAAGCCGTTTTACTCTCAGCGCGTTCAGGAAACTATCGCCATCCTTCGCCGCTACTTACCGGAGGAACGCTGCCTGATCCATAAACCGGAAGGGGCAATTTTCCTGTGGCTGTGGTTTAAGGATCTGCCCATTACGACAGAGCTGCTTTATCAGCGTCTGAAAAAGCGTGGCGTGCTGATGGTGCCGGGGGATTACTTCTTCCCGGGACTGGATAAACCGTGGCCGCATACGCACCAGTGCATGCGCATGAACTACGTCCCGGACCCGGAAAAAATCGAAGCGGGTGTGAAAATTCTCGCCGAAGAGATTGAGAACGCCTGGCGCGAGGCCGGTTAATAAAACCTCAGGCCAGATTACGCAGCCGTTCCACGCGTAGTCTGGCGGGGTCTATGCAGCGCAGCGCGTGGGTGGGACAGGCTTCGACGCAGGCGGGACCGCCCTCGCGATGCATGCACAAATCACATTTCAGCGCCTGAACGCGATCTCCCACAACCCGAACCTGCATTGCCCCGAACGGGCACGCCACCATACAGCTTTTGCAGCCGATACAGCGAGCCTGCTCAACGAGCCAGGCTCCCGCAGCACGGTGAATGGCCCCCGTCGGGCAGACATTCGCGCAGGGCGCATCTTCACACTGGTGGCAGCCCACGGCCGTGGTGAAGGTTCCCCCCTTAACCACGCGGATACGTGACGTAAACGCTTCTGGCGTGGCGCTGCTTTGATGCGACATCATGCACGCCACCTCACAGGTGCGGCACCCGATACATTTTTCAGGATCCGTCAGAATAAATCGGTTCATCAGTTATGCCTCGCGTGCATTAAAACCCGGTTCTGAGCACATCATACATAACGTCCGAGGCAGCGAAGGTGTGATGGGTCAAAGAGGATGCGCTCATCCGGAATTAATATGCTCTTTACAGTACCGCCGTTTCCAGACGGCGGGCGTTAACCCGGTATGTTTCGAGAATATCTGCCGGAAATAACCCACGTCATTAAAACCGCACCGGGTGGCCACTTCAGTTAATGAGGCCGCATCGTTCAGCAACAATTTTTCAGCGGCCCTGACGCGCTGGCGGTGTATTGCCTCCGTCAGGGTTAAATGAAACGTCCGGCGAAATACTCGCCCCAGGTAATCTGCGTTGCAGTGCAGCTCTTTCGCCAGCTGTGAAGTGGATATGGGCAAATGAAAGTGAGTGCGGATAAGTTGTTTGGCCTTCCACGCCATTGCTGCGCCCGCATCATCCGCTTTATCTTCATATCCCGGCGAGAGCGATATCTGCTGCAAAATTAACAGCAAAATTATCTCCAGCGCCTGGCTACGCTGTAATTTTTCCTGCTCGCTTAAAAACTGACGGAATAACGCAATAACATATTGCGGATCCCGCACGCTACAGTGTTGCTCAATCGACAATAGCGTCGCACCTGGCAACGCAGGCAAGCCTTCATCCACCTCAAAATGCAGCCAGTAAAATTTGAGATCGCCCGGAAAATCTTCCACGCCGACATGCCGCCGCTTCGGCCAAAGTAATAAACTCTCGCCGGCGTTTACCTCAAACAGCGTATTTTCCTCCTGGATCGTTAATGTCCCTTTTTCGACAAAGATTATCTCCCACGAAGATAATTTTCGTGCGGGATGACGACCCACGCCCCGGGAGATAAATAACCCGCCATTTTGAACCTTAATCGGAAGTGCTATGGATAATTCAAGCATGGATATTCAATTTCCCGCTTTTATGGTGGCTAATATTGCGTTTATTGTTTGATTATTAATAAATATCAGCAGAACAGCTCGATCAAACTCACAGTTTTACCATCAGGTCGGAATCGTCACCTTTTTATACTTTTCCCTTCCCTTGTTGGTCTGCCCGTTGAATGCAGAATAAATGGGGTACCTTGCACAAATACGATAAAAAATCGTTTATCGAGGAGTTACCCCATGACTTCCACACCGATTACAGACGCAGAAGTTGCAAAACAGGCAGCCGATGACCGGCTGTCAGTCCGCGAGAAAATTGGCTACGGCCTGGGCGACGCGGGCGGCACGGTAATTACCTGCCTGATCATGAACTTCCTGACCTTTTTTTATACCGATGTATTTGGCCTGACGCCCGCGCTGGTGGGCACGCTGTTTATTGCTCTTCGGGTATTTGACGCGATTTCCGATCCAGTGATGGGCGTGATTGCCGACCGCACGCAGAGCCGCTGGGGGCGTTTTCGTCCGTGGCAGCTGTGGGTCGCGCTTCCCATCGGGATCGTCGGCGTGCTGACCTTCACCGTCCCGGACGCCAGCATGGGCGTGAAAATCGCCTGGGCGTTCGGCACCTATTTGCTGTTGTCCGTAGGCTATACCGCCATCAACGTGCCGTATTGCGCGCTGATCAACACCATGACCACCCGCCACAACGAGGTAATATCCTGCCAGTCCTGGCGCTTCGTACTGTGCGGCGTGGCGGGCTTTCTGGTCTCCGTTGGCCTGCCGTGGCTGGTGTCAGAGCTGGGACAGGGCAATACCGCCCGGGGTTATCAGCTGGGCGTCGGCGTACTGTGCGCCATCGCTGTGGTGATGTTCTTGTGCTGCTTCTTCTGGGTGCGCGAGCGCGTCCCGCTTGCGCTGATGGGGAAATTCACCCTGCGCGAGCACCTGGCGGGCCTGCGTAAAAACGATCAGCTGCTGCTGATGCTGGTGATGTCGTTTCTGCTGATCAACGTCTTCAACATTCGCGGCGGCGGGTACATGTACTTCATCACCTACGTGCTTCAGGGCAGCACGGCGTACACCTCGTTGTTTTTCACCATGGTGACCTTTGCCGCCATTCTGGGCGCGGTGATCGTCAACCCGCTGTCGCGGCGGATTGATACCGTCAAACTCTACTACTACACCAACCTGGTACTCGCTGCGCTTGCTATGGGAATGTGGTTCCTGCCAGGTGGCCCGGCGCACCAGACGCTCTGGCTTATCGTGATTTTAAGTAACGGCGTGATCCTGGGCTTCACCCTGCCGCTTCACTTCTCGCTAATGGCCTTTGCCGATGACTACGGCGAATGGAAAACCGGCGTGCGCTCCTCGGGGATGAATTTCGCCTTCAATCTATTTTTCATCAAGCTCGCGTGGGCATCCAGCGCCGGGATCATCAGCCTGGTGTTTATTGCCGTGGCCTATCAGCCAGGCGCGGGCAACCAGACACCCGCCTCATTGCAGGGCATCACCGCCATGGAGACGCTACTCCCTGCCCTTTTCCACCTGCTGCTGGCGGTCGCTATCCGCTGGTGCAGGCTTAACAATCCCGTGATGTCGCGCATTGCAACCGATTTGCGCCAGCGTCATGTACAGTCCTGAGGAGAACGATATGACCATAATGGAAGCCGACCTGCATCAGCTGAAAATCAACGACCCGTTTCTTGGTCAGTACCAACGGCTGGTCCGCGATGTGGTAATCCCCTACCAGTGGGATGCGCTTAACGATCGCGTGGCGGAGGCTGAACCCAGCCACGCCATCGCCAACTTCCGTATCGCGGCCGGTCTGGAACAGGGGGCGTTTTACGGGATGGTCTTTCAGGACAGCGACGTGGCGAAATGGCTCGAAGCCGTAGCGTGGTCGCTGTGCCAGAAGCCGGATGCCGAACTGGAAAAAACCGCCGACGAGGTGATCGAGCTGGTCGCAGCGGCGCAGTGTGAAGATGGCTATCTCAATACCTATTTCACGGTGAAAGCACCGGCCGAGCGCTGGACCAATCTGGCCGAATGCCACGAACTGTACTGCGCCGGACATATGATTGAAGCGGGCGTGGCGTATTTCCAGGGAACCGGAAAGCGCCGCCTGCTGGACGTGGTGTGCAGGCTGGCGGATCATATCGACAGCGTGTTTGGCCCGGGCGAAAACCAGCTGCACGGCTATCCGGGCCACCCGGAAATCGAGCTGGCGCTGATGCGGCTGTACGACGTCACGCAGGAGCCACGCTATCTCAATCTGGTGAAATACTTTATTGAGGAACGCGGCACACAGCCTCACTTCTACGATATCGAATATGAGAAGCGCGGCAGAACGTCATACTGGAATACCTATGGCCCGGCGTGGATGGTCAAGGACAAAGCCTACAGCCAGGCGCATCAGCCCCTTGCCGAACAACAAACGGCCATCGGCCACGCCGTGCGTTTTGTCTATCTGATGGCGGGCATGGCGCATCTGGCGCGCCTGAGCAACGACGAAGGGAAACGTCAGGATTGCCTGCGGCTGTGGAACAACATGGCACAGCGCCAGCTGTACATCACCGGCGGGATTGGCTCCCAAAGCAGCGGCGAGGCATTCAGCAGCGATTACGATCTGCCCAACGATACGGTCTATGCCGAAAGCTGCGCCTCCATCGGCCTGATGATGTTTGCCCGCCGGATGCTGGAGATGGAGGCGGACGGCCACTACGCCGACGTGATGGAGCGCGCACTATACAACACGGTGCTGGGTGGCATGGCGCTGGACGGTAAGCATTTCTTTTATGTGAATCCGCTGGAAGTGCACCCGAAAACACTGGCCTTTAACCATATCTATGACCACGTGAAACCGGTGCGCCAGCGCTGGTTCGGCTGCGCCTGTTGCCCGCCGAATATTGCGCGCGTGCTGACCTCGCTGGGGCACTATATTTATACCGTTCGCCCGGACGCGCTGTTGATCAACCTGTACGTGGGGAACGACGTCGCCATTCCGGTGGGGGAACACACCCTCCAGCTGCGGATTAGCGGAAACTATCCGTGGCATGAGCAGGTGAAAATCGAGATAACCTCACCTGTTCCGGTGACTCACACGCTGGCCCTGAGGCTGCCGGACTGGTGTGCGGAACCGGCTGTTTCGCTCAATGGTCAAGCCATTACAGGCGAGGTCTCCCGTGGATACTTATACCTAAACCGCAACTGGCAGGAAGGCGACACGCTGACGCTGACGTTACCGATGCCGGTCCGCCGCGTGTACGGCAACCCGCAGGTGCGCCAGCAGGCGGGGAAAGTCGCATTGCAGCGTGGGCCGCTGGTTTACTGCCTGGAAGAAGCCGATAACGGCGCAAATCTGCATAACCTTTCTTTGCCGCAAGACAGCGCGTTTCGGGTATTTGAAGGCAAAGGCATTTTCGCGCACAAGATGCTGATACAGGCGGAAGGGATCGGGTGTCAGGCGAAGGACACTGATGCCCTGTGGCAGTACGACCACTCGCCGGTAGAACGTCAGCCCCAGACGCTGACCTTTATTCCATGGTTCAGCTGGGCAAACCGGGGAGAAGGGGAAATGCGGATATGGGTGGATGAAGGCTGAATAACTGCGGCCTGTTGCCCTCACCCCAGCCCTCTCCCACGGGAGAGGGAGTAAAAAGTAGGCCGGGTAAGGCGAAGCCGCCACCCGGCTTTAACCCGGCTCAGGCCGCCCGGGAGATTAAAACAGCCCCAGCGGTTTATCGGAGTAGCTGACTAACAGACATTTCGTTTGCTGGTAGTGCTCCAGCATCATCTTATGGGTTTCGCGCCCGATGCCCGACTGTTTGTAGCCGCCAAACGCCGCATGAGCCGGATAGGCGTGATAGCAGTTTGTCCATACGCGTCCGGCCTGAATGCCGCGGCCCATTTTATAGGCAAGGTTACCGTTACGGCTCCAGACCCCCGCCCCCAGGCCATACTGCGTGTCGTTGGCGAGCTCCAGCGCCTCGTCCATGGTTTTAAACGTGGTGACGGCCAGCACCGGTCCAAAAATTTCCTCCTGGAAAACGCGCATGTTGTTCTTACCGAACAGGATAGTCGGCTCAAGGTAGTAGCCCTCCTGCAAATCGCCGCCCAGCACCTTACGACGACCGCCGGTCAACACATCGGCCCCCTCTTTTTTACCGATATCAATATAGTTGAGGATGGTTTCCAGCTGGCCATGCGATACCTGCGCCCCCATCTGGGTAACGTTATCCAGCGGATTACCGCTGCGAATCGACTCCACGCGCCGGATCGCCCGCTCCATAAAGCGCTCATAAATGGATTCCTGCACCAGCGCGCGGCTCGGACAGGTGCAGACTTCGCCCTGGTTAAACGCAAACAGCGCAAACCCTTCCAGCGCTTTGTCGAAGAAGGCGTCCTCTTCATCCATCACGTCGGCAAAGAAGATGTTCGGCGATTTCCCGCCCAACTCCAGGGTGACCGGAATGATGTTCTGGGTCGCGTACTGCATAATCTGCTGACCCACTTCCGTTGAGCCGGTAAACGCCACTTTGGCGATACGCTTTGAAGTAGCCAGATATTCGCCGATCTCTCCCCCGGCCCCGTTGACCACGTTAATGACCCCCGGCGGCAACAGGTCGCCAATTACCTCCATCAGCAGCAGTACCGAAAGCGGCGTTAAGCGTGCAGGTTTCAGCACCACGCAGTTACCCGCCGCCAGCGCGGGCGCCATTTTCCAGCTCGCCATCAGCAGCGGGAAGTTCCACGGAATAATTTGCCCCACCACGCCGAGCGGCTCGTGGAAGTGATACGCCACGGTATCTTTGTCAACTTCACTTATTCCCCCCTCCTGGGCACGGATGCAGGACGCAAAATAGCGGAAATGGTCGATCGCCAGCGGCACGTCCGCCGCCGTGGTTTCGCGGATCGGCTTGCCGTTGTCCCACGTTTCTGCGGTCGCCAGCAGCTCCAGATTCTGCTCCATCCGATCGGCGATTTTGAACAAAATGGCCGCTCTGTCCTGAACGGACATTTGCCCCCACTTATCTTTCGCCTTATGCGCCGCATCCAGCGCTAAATCGATATCCCGTTTGCCCGAACTGGCAATTTCACACAGCGGCTGGCCGGTAACGGGCGTCAGGTTGGAATAGTATTCACCGTCGACGGGCGCCACCCAGTCGCCGCCGATAAAGTTGTCATAGCGGGGCTTCAGCTTAAGGGGAAAACCATACTCGCCAGGCTGGATACGCGATGAGGGAGGATTGTTTGTCATGACCGTCTCCTTGCTGTTGTTGTACAACAAGGGTAGTTCCGGCTGATGATTTTCTCGCCAGCGGGTAGCGGGTTTACGAGCCGCATCACGGATTACCGTACTTTACGTTTCGTTTCTGCCGCCGCAGCCATACTTAATAGCTCAAGGGCTCATGAGGAATGATGCAATGCAGCTATTTATCGGCTTTGACGTGGGTGGAACCCACATCAAACACGGCGTAATTAATGAAAACGGCGAAGAACTGACATCCGATGAATATGATACGCCGGACGATGAAAGCACCTTCAAAGAGAAGTGGAAAACGGTAGTGGATAAATACTGCCAGGAGCACGAGATCGCCAGCATTGGCGTGAGTTTTCCAGGACATATCAATCACCATACCGGCGAAGCGGCCAAAGCCGGGGCGCTGGACTATCTTGACGGCGAAAACCTGTGCGAACTGTTCGCACAGCTGACCGATCTCCCCGTGACAATCGAAAACGATGCCAATTGCGCGGCGCTGGGCGAGCGCTGGCAGGGCGCGGGCAAGGACTATGAGCATTTCGTCTGCATCACCATCGGCACCGGCATCGGCGGCGGTATCGTCATGGAGGGCGATCTCTACCGCGGGTCGCACTACCGGGCGGGTGAGTTTGGCGTGCTGCCCGTAGGCAATGAGGGCGAACCGATGCATGAAGTGGCGTCCGCCAGTGGCCTGATGAAAGCCTGCCGCCGCGCGCTGGCCGTGTCGGAAGATGAGATGCCTGATGGTGAGGAGCTGTTTAAACGCATGGACAGCGACGTGCATCTGCGCGAGGCCATTGAAGCGTGGGCGCATTGTCTGTCGCGCGGTATTTACAGCGTGATCTCTATGTTTGATCCGCAGGCGGTGCTGATTGGCGGCGGCATTAGTGAGCAGGAGAAAATCTATCTCCTGCTGGATAAATATTTACAGCGATTCGAGGAGTGGGAAGCGCTCCGGGTGCCCATCCTTCCCTGCGAGCTGGGTAACCAGGCGGGAAGGCTGGGCGCGGTCTGGCTGGCTAAGCAGAAGCAGGCGCGCAGCGCTTAACGCTTACGGAAATAACTGCGCGTCGCGTAGCACATGGTCATTGCCACGACGACGCGTAAACCCGATGCGGTTGAAATACTCCAGGATCTGAATCGCCAGTTTGCGTCCTACGTTCAGCCGATCGCGGAAGTCTGCGGCGCAGGTTGATCCGCGCGCCTGATCCAGCTCCCGGATCAGGTTCGCAAACGCAACGATCCGATCGTTGCGGTAATAACGATCTTTCACGATCGCCACAATCATGCCCTGCTGCGCCGCATGCCGCAGTACCTGACGCATCAGCTGCTCATCGGTATTGGTTTCACGCGCCAGATCGCGCACCCACCAGGGTTCATCGCCAAACAGCGCCGCCACTTTTTGCCAGACCGCGTCCTGCTCAGCGGTAAAACCGGCCTTATGTTCCGGCAGGTGTAGCCAGCCGTGATGACTTGCAATCACGCCGCTTTCACGCATGTTTTCAATCAGCAACAGCACCAGCGCGTCGTCTTCCATGGGCAACGCCATACGCCGCAGACGTTCACGGCCTGGGCCTGGCTCATCCTGATGCTGTTCATGATAGGTCGCCAGCGTGCTCAACACTTTACGCTGCCAGCGCGCCGCCACCGGCGCGTTCAGCAGGCTGTCGCCAGCCTGAATAAAACCCGGCTCCTGCGTCAGAAGACGCAATCCTTCACCGCTGAGCTGGCGCGCCCAGGCGAACGCAGCCAGATCCACCGCACCACGCTCAAGGTGGATATCTAACGCAGACTTGTCGTCACGGGTCTGGGCCAGCGAGGCCAGCCACGCTAAATACTCGGGCTTACGCTTGCCGCGACGGGGCGGATTCAGCATCACCACGCGGGCGCCCGCCAGGGTTTCGCGCGCGGAGATGTCGCGCAGAACCAGGCGGTCGTTATCCGCCAGCCAGAGCGGGGAGTCGAACACCAGTTCGGCGAGATCGTTTTCCAGCAGCGACACGCGTCCGGTGATGTGGCTGGCCGCGTGATGGATATGCAGCGGCTGCCACTGGGTCAGCGGCGTGTGGGTCTGTAGAGAAACGATAATCCGTTCAGAAGGCTCCGGCGGCGCGTCGGCCAGCAGCCAGTCGCCGCGGTTAAGCTGGTCTTTTTCGGCATCACCAGCAATATTCAGGGCGATACGCTGCCCGGCGTGGGCCTGTTCCACCGGCTGGTTTTGCGCGTGAAGCCCGCGCACGCGCATGGGTTTGTTCACGCCCGTCAGCCACAGGGTATCGCCCACGTTAACTTCGCCACTCAGCGCGGTACCGGTCACCACCAGCCCAGCCCCTTTCACGGTAAACGCCCTGTCGATCGCCAGACGGAAGCGGTGATGGCTGGCATGCTCACGAGACGGGATCTGCTGCAAATGGTCGCGAAGAGCGTCGATACCGCGGCCTTCTGTCGCCACGGTGACAAACAGAGCGGCATCCTTAAAACCATATTCACTCAGCGCCGCCAGCACCTCTTCACGCACCTCGTTGATACGCACCTCATCCACACGGTCCGCTTTGGTGAGGGCGACGGTCAACTGCGGGTTTCCCGTCAGTTGCAGGATCGCCAGATGCTCGCGCGTTTGCGCCATCACCCCGTCATCGCACGCGACAACCAGCAGAGCATGATCGATCCCGCCCACGCCCGCGAGCATATTGGAAAGAAACTTCTCGTGGCCGGGCACATCGATAAAGCCCAGCACGCGACCGTCGGGCTGTGGCCAGTAGGCGTAACCCAGGTCAATGGTCATGCCGCGCTTTTTCTCTTCCGGCAGGCGATCGGCATTCACGCCCGTAATGGCCTGCAATAACGTGGTTTTGCCGTGGTCAACGTGACCGGCGGTGGCAATAATCATTTCAACATCATCTCCAGAAACCGCCCTTCATCTTCCAGGCAGCGTAAATCCAGCCACATACGACCATCACCGATCCGGCCAATCACTGGCGTCGGTAATGCGCGCCAGCGCGTCGACAGCGCCTCAAGCTGGCTTCCGCGTCCGTCGCGCGGGGTGAACGTCAGCGCTTCGCTCGGTAACCTGTCCACGGGCAGCGAGCCGCTGCCAATTTGCGACAGGCAAGGCTCGATACGAACGTCAAACTCAGGGTAATGGGGAGCAACCTGCGGCAGTAGCGCTTCCGCCTGCGCGCGAATGGAGGCCGCATCACGGCTCAGCAAACGCAACGTGGGCAGGCGGTCAGCCAGTTTCTCCGGGTGGAGATAGAGCCGCAGCGTGGCTTCCAGCGCGGCCAGCGTCATTTTATCGGCACGCAGGGCGCGCTTCAGCGGGTGCTGCTGTAGCTGCGCAATCAGCTCGCGCCTGCCGACGATAATCCCTGCCTGCGGCCCGCCCAGCAATTTATCACCGGAGAAACTGACCAGGCTTACGCCCGCGGCAACCATTTCCTGCACCCTGGGCTCTTTCGGCAGACCGTACTGGCGCATATCCACCAGCGACCCGCTGCCGAGATCGGCAATCACCGGCACGTTTAGCTCGCGCCCGATGGCGGCCAGTTCGGCCTCTTCCACCGTTTTGGTGAAACCCTCAATGTGGTAATTGCTGGTATGCACTTTCATCAGCAGGGCGGTGTTTTCATTCACCGCCGCGCGATAATCTTTTGCATGGGTACGGTTGGTTGTGCCCACTTCATGCAGCGTGCAGCCCGCCTGGCGCATGACGTCCGGAATACGAAACGCCCCGCCGATCTCCACCAGCTCGCCGCGAGAGACGACAACCTCTTTTCCGCTCGCGGTGGCCGCCAGCATTAACAGCACCGCCGCCGCGTTGTTATTCACAATGCAGGCATCTTCCGCGCCGGTGATCTGGCAGAGAAGATCCGCCAGTGCGCGATCGCGATGCCCACGCCCGGCGCCGTCCAGATCGTACTCCAGCGTCACCGGCGAGCGCATGGCACGGGTGACGGCCTCTGTTGCCTCTTCGGCCTGCTGTGCCCGGCCCAGATTGGTGTGCAGAACCGTGCCTGTCAGGTTAATAACCGGGCGCAACGCGCTTTGCGCGTGCTTGCTCAGCCTGCGTTCAACTTCCTGCGCCCATGCCTCGCACCAGCCGGGTAGCGCGTTTTCAGCCTGAATATGGCGACGCGCATCGTCCTGAAGCTGGCGTAGCATGTCGACCGTTGCAGTATGGCCAAACTGCTCCAGCACCGCAGTGATGCGCGGATCACGAAGCAGACGATCGGTAGCGGGGATCTGGCTGTAGAGGGAATGATGAGTAGTCATGAATGCGCCTGGCGAGTAAATATCTTCCCCCCTCCCGACGGGAGAGGGAGTTAACATGTGGGGGGATTGTACCGCCTCCCGCCAGGAAGTGTTATAACCCGCATCAAGCCTTTGGTGGTTCAGTCCGGGCGAAACTTTCGCGCTGGAAGAGCGTCTCCGCCAGTTTGACCAGCAGCGGACGATCCACGCACCAGCCCGGCGAGACGCGGCGGAAATTAAGGTAGCCAATGGCGCAGGCGATGGCGATCGTCGCCAGATTCAGGCTATCGCTCTGAATTTTCCCGTCGCGGATCAGCTGTTCGCACATATCCAGGCTGCGGCTGATTTTTTCGCGCTGGCGCAGCAGCTCATTTTCTGACTGCTGGGCGGCGGGCCTTGCCTGCTCGCGTACGGACGTTAATGCCGCATCCATAATGCCATCCGCCAGGGCTTCAATTTGCTTCATCGCCAGCGCTGCTTTTGGATCCGCCGGCAGCATGGCTGGCGCAACGCCAAGCAGCTCGATGTACTCCGCAATGATCGGGGAATCAAACCAGTAGTCGCCCTCGTCCGTTACCAGCGCCGGGACTTTCCCCAGCGGGTTGTACTGCGCAACGCCGTTCTCTGCGTTGTACGGTTGTTCATTTACGAATTCAAATTCAATCCCTTTCTCCAGCAGGAGAATCGAAATCTTACGCACGAAAGGACTGGTATAACTGCCGATGAGTTTCATTGCTTATCCTTAATGCCCATAAAGAGGTCAGTATGGATCAAGCCGTGAAAAAAGGCAGGTGTACGTATCGCATTCCTGCCGTGAGGGGATACGGAAGAAATCTGCATAAAAATATTTTGTGAATCAAATCACAATCTGGAAACAAACAGCCAACTTAACATTGTGATATTAATCACAAAATAGCCCTCATTTTGGCGTAATTCTGAGCAATGTATTTTTTTTACACACCCATTATGTGATAGCGATCACTTCATTAATATCCTCACCCCCTACATTCATGTGATTCAGATCACACAAAATTCCGCTGTCTGGACAGTTGAACGATTCAGTGCCAGATTTCACAGCATCAGAACAGGGCCCGGCTACCTCTGCCGCCGCACATTAACGATAAACCTCGGGCCACAAGCCTAAGCGTAAACATAAGAAGGGGTGTTTTATGTCATCCGATTTCAAGATCAAAGTGCAAAGCTTTGGTCGTTTCCTCAGCAACATGGTGATGCCAAATATCGGCGCGTTTATCGCGTGGGGTATTATCACCGCATTATTTATTCCGACAGGGTGGTTGCCTAACGAAACGCTGGCGAAACTTGTTGGCCCAATGATTACGTACCTGCTGCCGCTGCTCATCGGTTATACCGGTGGTCGTCTGGTGGGCGGTGACCGTGGTGGTGTCGTGGGTGCCATCACAACCATGGGGGTGATTGTCGGTGCGGATATGCCGATGTTCCTCGGTGCGATGATTGCCGGTCCTCTGGGCGGCTGGGCTATTAAGAAATTTGACGTCTGGGTTGATGGCAAGATCAAATCCGGCTTCGAAATGCTGGTGAACAACTTCTCCGCGGGCATCATCGGGATGATCCTCGCGATTCTGGCGTTCCTCGGCATTGGCCCTGCGGTTGAAGTGCTCTCCAAACTGCTGGCGGCGGGCGTTAACTTCATGGTGGCGCATGACATGCTGCCGCTGGCGTCTATCTTCGTTGAACCGGCGAAAATCCTGTTCCTGAACAACGCCATCAACCACGGTATCTTCTCACCGCTGGGTATCCAGCAGTCACACGATCTCGGCAAGTCCATCTTCTTCCTGATTGAAGCGAACCCGGGTCCGGGTATGGGCGTTCTGCTGGCGTACATGTTCTTTGGTCGCGGCAGCGCGAAACAGTCTGCTGGCGGCGCGGCGATCATTCACTTCCTGGGCGGTATTCACGAAATTTACTTCCCGTATGTGCTGATGAACCCACGTCTGATCCTGGCCGTTATCCTTGGCGGTATGACCGGCGTGTTCACCCTGAGCGTACTGGGCGGTGGTCTGGTGTCTCCTGCTTCTCCAGGCTCTATTCTGGCGGTGCTGGCGATGACCCCGAAAGGCGCCTACTTCGCGAACATCGCGGCGATCTGTGCGGCCATGGCCGTCTCCTTCGTGGTCTCCGCTATCCTGCTGAAAACCAGCAAGGTGAAAGAAGACGACGATATCGAAGCGGCAACCCGTCGTATGCATGACATGAAAGCCGAATCCAAAGGCGCAACGCCGCTGGCGGCGGGTGATGTCTCTAACGACCTGAGCCACGTGCGTAAAATTATCGTGGCCTGTGATGCCGGTATGGGTTCCAGCGCAATGGGTGCGGGCGTGCTGCGTAAGAAAGTGCAGGATGCGGGTCTGACCAACATCTCCGTGACCAACAGCGCGATTAACAACCTGCCGCCGGACGTTGACCTGGTGATCACGCACCGCGATCTGACCGAGCGCGCCATGCGTCAGGTGCCGCAGGCGCAGCACATTTCCCTGACCAACTTCCTCGACAGCGGCCTGTACACCAGCCTGACCGAACGTCTGGTTGCGGCCCAGCGCCATGAAGATAACGAAGTGAAGGTGCGCACCAGCCTGCAAGACAGCTTCGACGAGAGCAACGCGCATCTGTTCAAACTGGGCGCAGAAAACATCTTCCTTGGCCGCACGGCGACCAATAAAGAAGAGGCCATTCGCTTCGCCGGTGAGCAGCTGGTGAAAGGCGGCTACGTTCAGCCGGAATACGTTGAGGCGATGCTGGAGCGTGAAAAGCTGACCCCAACCTACCTGGGTGAATCCATCGCGGTTCCGCACGGTACGGTTGAAGCGAAAGACCGCGTGCTGAAAACCGGCGTGGTGTTCTGTCAGTATCCTGATGGCGTGCGCTTCGGTGAAGAAGAGGACGACATCGCCCGTCTGGTGATTGGTATCGCCGCTCGCAACAACGAGCATATCCAGGTGATTACCAGCCTGACCAACGCGCTGGATGACGAAACGGTTATTGAGCGTCTGGCCAACACCACCAGCGTTGAAGAAGTTCTGGCTCTGCTTAACAAGTAACAGCGCCTCTTCCCTCTCCCCCCGGGGAGAGGGCTAGGGTGAGGGGGAAAACGTTCCTCACCCCAGCCCTCTCGGGTAAAAACATTGATGAAGGTTAACACTATGAAAGCATTACATTTTGGCGCAGGTAATATCGGACGTGGCTTTATCGGTAAACTGCTGGCAGACGCAGGCATTACCCTGACATTCGCCGATGTGAATCAGGTGGTTCTTGATGCCCTGAATGCCCGTCATAGCTATCAGGTTCACGTGGTGGGTGAAAACGAACAGGTTGAAACGGTCTCTGGCGTCAACGCGGTAAGCAGCATTGGCGACGACGTGATTGACCTCATCGCAAGCGTTGATCTGGTCACCACAGCCGTGGGTCCGGTGGTGCTTGAGCGTATCGCCCCGGCGGTCGCGAAAGGCCTGGCGAAGCGTAAAGCACAAGGCGTTGAAACGCCGCTGAACATCATCGCCTGTGAAAACATGGTGCGCGGCACCACGCAGCTGAAAGGCCACGTTCTGGCCGCTGTGGCTGAGGAAGATAAAGCCTGGGTTGAAGCGCACGTTGGTTTTGTGGATTCCGCCGTTGACCGCATCGTTCCGCCATCAGAATCCGCCACCAACGACCCGCTGGAAGTGACGGTGGAAACCTTCAGCGAGTGGATCGTTGATAAAACTCAGTTTAAAGGCGCGCTGCCGACCATTCCGGGAATGGAATTAACCGATAATCTGATGGCATTTGTCGAACGTAAACTCTTCACGCTGAACACCGGGCATGCTATAACCGCGTACCTCGGGAAATTGGCCGGTCATCAGACGATTCGTGACGCGATCCTCGATGAGAACATCCGTGCGGTGGTCAAAGGGGCAATGGAAGAGAGCGGCGCGGTGCTGATCAAACGCTACGGTTTTGATGCTGATAAACACGCAGCATACATCCAGAAAATCCTCGGTCGTTTTGAAAACCCGTATCTGAAAGATGACGTTGAGCGCGTGGGTCGTCAGCCGCTGCGTAAACTGAGCGCGGGCGACCGCCTGATTAAACCGCTGCTGGGCACGCTGGAATACGGTCTGCCGCACGCTAACCTGGTGAAAGGGATTGCTGCCGCAATGCACTACCGCAGCGAGCAGGACCCGCAGGCGATTGAGCTGGCTCAGCTGATTGATGACAAAGGCGCACAGGCTGCGCTGGCGCAGATTTCCGGTCTGGATGCCAACAGTGACGTGGTTGCGGAGGCGGTCAGCGCATACAACGCAACCAAATGATGCAGAGTCCGGCGCAGGTTAGCCTGCGCCCGAATAACAGATTGTCAGATATGCAGGCAATAATGGAACAAACCCAGGCCTTTGAAAATCGTGTGCTTGAGCGTCTGAATGCTGGCAAAACCGTACGAAGTTTCCTGATCGCCGCCGTCGAGCTGTTAACCGAGGCGGTGAACATTCTGGTGCTTCAGGTGTTTCGCAAAGACGACTACGCGGTAAAGTATGCTGTAGAACCGTTACTGGACGGAGACGGACCGCTGGGCGATTTATCGGTACGGCTGAAGCTGATTTACGGTCTTGGCGTGCTCAACCGTCAGGAGTATGAAGACGCCGAGCTGTTAATGGCGCTGCGCGAAGAGCTCAATCATGACGGCAATGAGTACACCTTTACCGATGATGAGATCCTGGGGCCCTTCGGCGAACTGCACTGCGTAGCCGCGCTCCCTCCCGCACCTCAGTTTGATGACAGCGACCCTGAGCTGTACATGATGCAAAAGCTGCGTTATCAACAAGTTGTCCGCTCCACCATGGTACTTTCCCTGACTGAGCTGATTTCTAAAATCAGCTTAAAAAAAGCGTTTCAGAAGTAAGCCCGCACACATTGGTGTATCCTTCCCTGTAAATTCCCCGTTTTCAGAGTTATTTGTCATGAAAGAAGTCGAAAAGAACGAAATTAAACGCCTGAGCGACCGTCTCGATCTGATCCGTCATCAGATGGCTGGCCTCTCCCTTGTTGATTCCGCCGAGAAATATGCCGAGCTGGAAAAAGAGTCTGTGAAGCTGGAGGCGGAAATTGAGCGCCTGCGCGATGTGAAAGGCCAGAAGCTGAGTAAAGAGGCGCAGAAGCTGATGAACATGCCGCATCGCCGCGCGATCACCAAAAAAGAGCAGGCCGACATGGGCAAGCTGAAGAAAAGCGTCCGTGGCCTGGTGGTGGTGCACCCGATGACTGAGCTTGGCCGCGAAATGGGCCTGAAAGAGATGACGGGTTTTAGTAAGACCGCGTTCTGATCGCTCTCCCCTGCCGCTGCGCAGGGGAAACTCAGTTGTAAATCAGGTTAAACGTGGCCATCGCATCCGCTTTTCCCGCCGTTACGTTCTCTTCCGTCTGAATGTAATGCGCATCAAACCAGAAGGTCTGCGTCTGGTTATCCCCCACCAGGCCAAGCGCTGACACCTGCGGGGTGTTCCACGATACCACCTGCCCCTGAACCGAACCGGTATTGTCACCGTAAAGCAGTTCGATCCCGACACCGCTGGCGCTATCCTCCTGCTTCGTCAACGCCAGCGCCCGATCGTTGCCCGGCGTGGTATCGCCAAAGAAACCCATCTTAACCGCCGTGTTATTTTCACAGGTCACCGGAATGCTGAAGCGTCCGCCTCCGGCGCGGGAGCCGATGCCGTGAAATTCACGCTGGCTCACGCTCCCCATGGGAACAAGAATGCTGCGAGAGCCCACTGAGCAGCTGGTACGCCTGACGGTGAAGCTGGCGAGATGGATCTGTACCGGTGTCGCCACGTTGGTGGCGCTGGCTTGATTTTCTCCCGCCTGCAATATCAGCGAGCCGACATTTTGCTCCTGGGAGTTGGCGTTATCGTCAGGCATGGGGCTGGTCGTCGGGATTTTGTAAAACACCACCCAGAACTGCAATTTATACGTTGGGGCGCTGGCAAAGGCAGGATTCTGTGAGGCATCGCAGATACGCCGGGACTCGTTGCCGTCTACCGGGCTGGTGCCGTCAATATACTGTACGGCATCCGCACCACAGTACTGCTGCTCGCGGAACCCGAGCGCGTAGCCGATGCCGTCAATCTGGGTTTTGTAGACGTGCCGCGACGCACCGTCTTCCCCCACCACGGTGCCGACGGGGTTATCCAGCTCGACAAATCCGATACTACGCCAGGGGTCACTACCGCCATCACAGTTGTAGAAGTCTTGCCCGGTAGACTGTATCGGCGCGGAAACCGGCGTCCAATCCGCGGTGCCGGGAGCATATCCAATGGCGTAGGGTACCTGGACAACCCACTGATCGCGCGTGGTGCGGCAGGGCGAGGCCTGAGCGTGGGCATGAAAACTCAGCATGCCAAAAAGCGAAAGAAGGCTCAGATAGAAAAACCAGTGAATAAAACGACGCATGATATTCCTCTAATGGCACTCAACGGACAGCGTGGCGATACCGGGAGCCATATGAGCTTTCCCCAGTCTGAAAGGTGTCTGGCATTGCTGCTGCTCCCCGTTTTCATACCAGGTGACGCGCAGGTTGCCGCGCTCTGGTACCCCGCTCAGGTAGGCCTGACCGCCGTCAGCGACCATGCTTCGGTTTGCAGAATGGCGGTTCTGCTCCACCACTTCAGCCTGCGCGCCAAACGGCAACGGTTCGCCGTGGTAGCGCAGGGAAAACAGAACGCGATAACCAATGTGGGTTGTGTAATTGGCCAGCACCACCGCGCCGCTGGTGGGAATGAGCGTCAGACCGCTTTGCTCAATGTCGACGTTCTCACCCAGAGTCGCCGTATCAAGGCTGACGGTATTTTTGCGATACGCCGAGAGCGTTGGCATGACCGCATAGCCGCGGCTGTCGGTATGGATCCCGTTGTAGCCCTCCGGCTCAACGTTCGCCGCGCCGGGCACGCGCAGCAGGGCGACGGTATCGCCCAGCGGCTGGCTAAGCGTGACGCCATACTGCGTGGCGATAACGCCTCCGGCGAGTCCAAGACTCGCGTTGCTACCGTTTCGGCTGTGGTCATAACCGAGGCTGACGTTGCCGTAGCCACCGTTGTATTGCAGCGCCAGGCTGGTGCTGTCGGCCTCTCCCTCACTGGTCTTACTCTGCTGAACGCTGTAATTCAGGTTGCGGTTCGCCAGCGCGCTGCCGTTGAGTGACACCTGCTGCGTGGTCATCCCACGATTGTTGTGGTTGGCGTAGTAACTGACCGAACTGCCCGGCAGCCAGTTGCCAAGCGGAACATTGACGTTAAACGACACGGTGCGATCGGGATGCTGCTCAAGCGCTGAGTCGGTGTAGTCATACCCCGCGCCCCAGGAAATACCCCGCCAGCTGGTGTACCAGCCAATGTGGATGGTTTTATCCTGCCCGGACGTATGCCAGTAATCCTGCATCCATGCCGAGACGCTGAGGCTGCCGAACTGACCCAGCGTCTGTGAAAAAGTGACCTGCGAGCGGCTACGGCGATTATTGAGTTGCAGCTGTTGGCTGTCAGACTGATTCAGTTCACTAAATTCGTAGTAATTGCGCGAGGCATAGCGATAGCTCGCCAGGTTGAAGGCGGTGCCGGTAGCGCTGAAATCTTTCTGGTACTGAATGCGCCACGCCTGCCCCATCGCGCTTTTGCCGTCGGGTAAACGGCTTTTTGCCAGCGTATCATCAATACCCAGCGAGCCAAATGCGCCAAACCCTCTGCCTACGCCAATTGCACCGGCCTGATAGTTGCTCGCCGTACGAAAGCCGCCATACACCGTCATCCTGGAGAGCAGACCGTAGAAGAAAGCGCCTTCAACAAATTCGGGCGAACGCGCATCACCGGAGCCGGAGTGAAATCGTCCTGCATTGAGACTGTATTTCAGGCTGCCCTGGCGTCGCATAAACGGCACCGCAGAATAGGGCTGGGTAAAGACGCGCGTTGAGCCGTCACTTTCCGTGACCGTAACCTGTAGATCGCCACTTTGTGCGCCCGGGAACAGATCGTTAATGATAAATGGCCCGGCGGCCACCCAGGTTTCATAGATCACATAGCCATTTTGCGAAACGGAGACTTTAGCGAAGCTGTGTGCGACGCCGCGGATGGTTGGTGCGAAGCCGCGCTGGCTGTCGGGCAACATGCTTTCGCTTGATGAGAGCTGTACCCCGCGAAACGCCACGCTATCGAAGACGTCGCCTGCGGTCCAGGCATCGCCGATCCGTAGCTGGCTGTTAAGACGGCGAATATCCCGGGTCAGCCAGCTACTTTGCGACTGAAAATGGTCGCCGCCCGCGTCGCTGTAGCTCCAGGCCGAGGTGTTACGCAGCCGCCACGCCCCCAGATTGATGCCGTTACGCAGGCTCAGATAGCTGGATGTCGTGACCCCGCTCTGATGACGGGCCTGACCGCCCGACAGACTGTAATCAGTAAATGCCGCCGGGATACCATCGTCCCACTGCGACTGCGGCACGTAGCCACGGCTGCGGTGTTTCATTGCCGCCTGCGGCAGGCTGAGAAAGAGACGCTGCTGGTTGAAATCATAAGAAGTTCGCGCTGCCGGAATAAAATCCTCGAGGTGCGTGAACGTTTCTCCCTCCTGCAACCGGGAGAATGCAGGAATGGCCCCTACATTTACGCCAAGCGCTTCCAGCAGCGATACGCTAAAAACGGGTTGCAGGCTGCCTTTCTCATTGACGAAGGTGATCTCCTGATGCCGCTCCTCGCGTCCGTTAATCTCCAGCGTCACGAGCCAGGTGCCTGGCATCTGCCCGCCCTTTTCAGAGAAATAGTGCAGATCCGCCGTTTTCTGTTCAGTAGAGGAAAGCTCCAGCGCGGCGGGATCAAAGTAATCCTCGGCCATCCCCGTGCGGCTGAAGCTAAGCAGCAACACCGTAAGCGGCGCGTAACGAAATAGGCGAAAAGGCATGGTCTTAAAGAGGCTGGGTGTGGGTGGCGGTGATGGCACCAAAATCATTAATAGCCGACCAGCTTACGCCCCCGGAGGCGGACACAGGCCATTCCCGGGTTTCCCCTGGACCGATCATGCCCGGCTGCTCAATTTTATGCCCGCCAACGGTCAGACGATAAAAAGAGACGTAGTATGGCGTCGGGTTAGCGGCCTTAAGCCCTTTTCCCGTTCGCGAAAACGTTATTTTCTGCCAGGCCGTGGCGGCGTCCCCTTTCAGGTTGTCCGGGCGGTAGAAGATTTTAAATTTCGATTTGACGTTTATCTGTAATTCGTTGCTGCTCTCTTTTGGCTTTGGCGCTATCGCTTTAATATCGAGCCAGAATACAGATTCACGATCTGTGGGCAGCGGAGCGCCGGTATATTGAATACGCAGCGTGTTGGTCTGCTCCGGATCAAGTCTGAACAGAGGTGGTGTGACAATAAATGGCGCAGCGTTATTTTTATCCGGCCCATCGCCTTCAACCCACGACTGAATAAGATAGGGAACCGCACTTTCCATATTAGAAACAGAAAATGCCACCTCCTTGCTGTTTTGCGGGTATACGATCCGTGTTCCCCCCATTACAACGCCAGCGGAAACTGACGCAGAACTAACCATTAATGCAGTGAGCATAATATACGATAAACGTTTCATCATTATTATCTCTGGAGGTGGCTGACAGTGAAATCAGTTATAAACCATCAGGAAGTTGGATACGGCGTTAACATCGCCGGCGTTGATTTCCGTGCCATCTTTGTCAAGTGCGGCATAGAAAGTTAATTCAGCATTGCCTTGATCATCCGGTGCGGTTGTTTCAGATACCGTACCCGGTTTAATCGCGGTGCTGCGATCGCTGTTATAAAGCTTCACGCCGACACCCGTCGCCATACCTTCACCCGGCGTAACCTGAAGCAGTGTGTCATTCACCGTATCTTTGGTTCCGTCAAACAGTACCGCAACCGATTCAACCGTCTCCGGGCAGTTTTCCACGTTGATTTTGAACTCGCGCGGCGTCGTTTCGTTGTGATCGTCAAAGTAGCTTTTTGCCCACGCCCCAAGGTCTACCGTTTTGTTTTTAGAGGCCGGAGTAATATCACAGGAAATAAGGGTAATCTTCCCGGTAAAATTGATCACCCCGCCCGTACTTTGCGAACCCGCACCGGTATCCAGAGAAGCATTAACGCCAGAATCACTGCTTGCCAGTACTGATTGAGAAGATAACAGCAGCCCCGCCGCGGCAATCGCCAGCGCCACATTTTTGATTTTCATTTGGAACACTTTCCCCTCTGTAAATTAAACAGATATAGACTTGTTGTACCAGGTACAATAACCGCTATAAGGATTTAAAAACGCCACCGAAAGGTTTTTAGCAGAATGGGTGACGCGACCTTATAGAATAAAGCAGGGTCCATCCCATGGTGATAATCCGTATATTTTCAGAAGGCCATACACAGATATCCTTCAACTGAGGAATGACTTCTGGCCGAAAATAACACTGAATACGTTGTGGTTAGTAATAAATTTAAAATCTTCTGTTACGTTGCTTCTGAATAAATAGTAAATCAAATGCCTTTTAACGTCTACGCATTGAAAAGCAATATGCCGCGTCTGTAAACACTCAGAAATTAACACTCAACTAACAAATTTAACCCCTTTCGATTGCCATAATAATTATTAATCTGCTTTTAATACCGCAACTAAATTACAAGAGAGTCAACTGATCATTGTTTGATCAATTTATTTCAGAATATTATTAGCCAAAAAATGTCTGTTCAGCGCAAAATTCTTACCCTTTATCCTGAAAAACCACAATTGAACAGGATATTTCTTTATCGATCATCAATTGATCGTTTGTAATACACTGTTAAAATCTATATGTGAAATTTACCTTAATTAAAATTTTTTGCTACAGCTTAGATTTCGCATTTTTAACCAAAAAAAATTTTATTTATAGGAAAAATATCACTCTGCTCACACATATACATCTTTTCAAAAACACAGATAAAACAAACAAACTTCATTCAATTCACGCAGTATTATCACCTCCCCTTTTCATATAACCTCTTTTACGCGCCGTATCTGCTTAAAAGGCGAATGTAAGGCTCTCCACCTGACCACCGCTCCCAACGCACACGGTGATTTGATTTTGCGGGTTTGGTCCTACCAATCACGCACAAAGCTATCCATCGTTCACAATTTCGATGCTCCACTTCACAAAACAATTGCTGAATAGCAACACTTGGTTAACCATTTGTTGTCATTAACCCTACATCACAATATTGGAAGGACCACTTTTACACTAAGTGTGACGCAGAGATGAGCAGAGACTCACCCGACGAACACCTGTGTGGTCCTCAGGAGACCTGCATGAGCCTCTGGCAACAAAACTACGATCCGGCCGGAAATATCTGGCTGTCGAGCCTGATCGCATCGCTACCGATCCTGTTTTTCTTCTTTGCGCTAATTAAGCTCAAGCTGAAGGGCTACCTCGCCGCGACGTATACCGTTGCCATCGCCCTGATGGTGGCGTTGTTCTTCTACAAAATGCCGGTCGATCGCGCGCTGGCCTCCGTCGTCTATGGCTTCTTCTACGGACTGTGGCCGATTGCGTGGATCATCATCGCCGCCGTCTTTGTCTACAAAATCTCGGTCAAAACCGGGCAGTTCGACATTATTCGCTCGTCGATTCTCTCCATCACGCCGGACCAGCGTTTGCAGATGCTGATCGTCGGCTTCTCCTTCGGAGCATTTCTGGAAGGGGCGGCAGGATTCGGCGCACCGGTGGCCATCACCGCCGCCCTGCTGGTCGGTCTGGGCTTTAACCCGCTGTATGCCGCTGGCCTGTGCCTGATTGTGAATACCGCGCCGGTGGCGTTTGGCGCGATGGGCATTCCTATTCTGGTGGCGGGCCAGGTGACCGGGCTGGACAGCTTCGAGATCGGCCAGATGGTGGGCCGCCAGCTGCCGTTCCTGACCATTATCGTGCTGTTCTGGATCATGGCGATTATGGACGGCTGGCGCGGCGTGAAGGAGACCTGGCCTGCGGTGATGGTAGCGGGCGGTTCGTTCGCCATTGCCCAGTATCTCAGCTCCAACTTCCTCGGCCCGGAACTGCCGGACATCATCTCTTCCCTGGTGTCGCTGGTCTGTCTGACGCTGTTCCTGAAACGCTGGCAGCCGGTACGTATCTTCCGCTTTGCTGACATGGGCGCATCGCACGTGGATCAGACGCTGGCGCGCACCGGCTATACCGCCGGACAGATTGTGCGCGCGTGGTCACCGTTCCTGTTCCTGACCGCCACCGTGACGCTGTGGAGTATTCCGCCGTTTAAAGCCCTGTTCGCCCCGGGCGGCGCGCTGTACGACATGGTGATTAATATCTCCGTGCCGTTCCTCGACAAAATGGTCGCCCGTATGCCGCCGGTGGTACACGACGCCACGCCGTATGCGGCAGTGTTTAAGTTCGACTGGTTCTCAGCCACCGGCACGGCGATCCTGTTTGCCGCTATCCTTTCCGTAGTGTGGCTGCGCATGAAGCCTGCCGCCGCGGTGCAGACCTTTGCGGCGACGATTAAAGAGCTGATGCTGCCGATTTACTCCATCGGCATGGTGCTGGCGTTCGCGTTTATTTCGAACTACTCCGGCCTGTCGTCGACGCTGGCGTTAGCGCTGGCGCATACCGGCCACGCGTTTACCTTCTTCTCGCCGTTCCTCGGCTGGCTGGGGGTGTTCCTGACCGGTTCAGATACGTCATCTAACGCCCTGTTTGCCGCCCTACAGGCCACAGCCGCGCAGCAGATTGGCGTCTCGGACGTGCTGCTGGTCGCCGCGAACACCACCGGCGGCGTGACCGGGAAGATGATCTCACCGCAGTCCATCGCCATTGCCTGTGCCGCGGTGGGGCTGGTAGGCAAAGAGTCGGATCTGTTCCGCTTTACCGTTAAACACAGCCTGATATTTACCTGCATGGTGGGCGTGATCACCACATTGCAGGCCTATGTCTTAACCTGGATGATTCCATGATAGTGATGCCCAGACGTCTGTCCGACGAGATTGCCACTCGCGTACGGGCGCTGATAGAAGAACAACAGCTGGAAGCGGGCATGAGATTGCCCGCCGAGCGTCAGCTTGCCGCCCAGCTTGGCGTGTCGCGCAATTCACTGCGCGAGGCGCTGGCGACGCTGGTCAGCGAAGGGGTGCTGCTGAGCCGTCGAGGCGGCGGCACCTTCGTGCGCTGGCAGCATGACGACTGGTCCGAACAAAACATCGTGCAGCCGCTTAAAACGCTGATGGAAAACGACCCGGACTACAGCTTTGACATCCTCGAAGCGCGTCACGCCATCGAAACCAGCACCGCGTGGCACGCGGCGATGCGGGCAACCGAGGCCGACAAAGAGAAGCTCAAAGCCTGCTTTGAGGCCACGCAAAGCAGCGACCCGGACATCGCCTCCCAGGCGGACGTGCGTTTTCACCTCGCGATTGCCGAGGCGTCACATAACGTGGTTCTGCTGCAAACCATGCGCGGGTTCTTCGACCTGCTGCAATCCTCCGTGAAGCAGAGCCGCCAGCGCATGTATCTGGTGCCGCCGGTATTTGCCCAACTGACCGAACAGCACGAGGCGGTGCTCAACGCCATTCTGGCCGGTGATGCCGAGGCCGCGCGCAAGGCGATGATGGCGCATCTCGGCTTCGTGCATACCACCATTAAACGATTCGATGAAGATCAGGCCCGACAGGCGCGTATTACCCGTCTGCCTGGCGAGAGTGATATTTCCAGGGAGAACAAAGCATGATTATTTCCGCAGCCAGTGACTATCGCGCCGCGGCACAGCGCATTTTGCCGCCATTCCTGTTCCACTACATTGACGGCGGGGCGTACGCCGAATATACCCTGCGCCGCAACGTGGAGGACCTGTCGGAAGTGGCCCTGCGCCAGCGCGTGCTGAAGAATATGTCTGACCTGAGCCTTGAGACGAAGCTGTTTAACGAGACGCTCTCCATGCCGGTAGCGCTTGCGCCCGTCGGCTTATGCGGCATGTATGCCCGCCGGGGCGAAGTGCAGGCCGCCGCCGCAGCAGATGCCAAAGGCATTCCGTTTACCCTTTCCACCGTGTCCGTCTGCCCGATTGAAGAGGTCGCCCCGACCATCAAGCGCCCGATGTGGTTCCAGTTGTACGTCCTGCGCGATCGCGGCTTTATGCGTAACGCGCTGGAGCGCGCCAAAGCGGCAGGCTGCTCAACGCTGGTCTTTACCGTCGATATGCCCACGCCCGGCGCCCGCTACCGTGATGCGCACTCCGGCATGAGCGGTCCGAACGCCGCGATGCGCCGCTACTGGCAGGCGGTGACGCACCCGCAGTGGGCGTGGGATGTCGGCGTGAATGGCCGTCCGCACGATCTGGGCAATATTTCGGCCTACCTGGGTAAACCGACCGGGCTGGAAGATTACATCGGCTGGCTGGCGAACAACTTCGATCCATCCATCTCCTGGAAAGACCTGGAGTGGATCCGCGAATTCTGGGACGGCCCGATGGTGATCAAAGGGATCCTCGATCCGGAAGATGCGCGCGACGCGGTGCGTTTTGGTGCCGATGGGATCGTGGTCTCTAACCATGGTGGCCGCCAGCTTGACGGGGTGCTCTCCTCCGCCCGCGCCCTGCCAGCCATTGCCGATGCGGTGAAAGGCGATATTGCGATTCTGGCCGACAGCGGCATCCGTAACGGGCTGGACGTGGTGCGCATGATTGCCCTGGGCGCAGACAGTGTGCTGCTGGGCCGTGCTTACCTGTACGCGCTGGCCACCAGCGGCCAGGCGGGCGTGGCGAATCTGCTGAACCTGATCGAGAAAGAGATGAAGGTGGCGATGACCCTGACCGGTGCGAAAACAATCGGTGAAATCAGCAAAGACTCTCTGGTGCAGGAGCTCAGTAAGCTGCCTGCGGCGCTGGCCCCCCTTTCTCAAGGAAACGCGGCCTGATCTCCCCCGGTTAGCCTCCCCTTCTTCCGCGCCCGGCTTTACCCTCGGGCGCTTTTTTTGTCGAAAATAACACCTGCGTAACATTCTGGATAAGAAAATTTGACACAGCCTGCCCTCCGCAATTGTATAGACAAGCAAATACAAGAACACAAAAACAACATCACATCGGAGGGGAACGTATGACGTATTCAGGTCGGGTGGATATTCAGCAGGTGATCGATGAGAGTCCTTTTTCAGGGTTTCACTGGCTTCTTATTGTGCTGGGCTTTCTGGTGCTGGCGATCGATGGTTTCGATACCGCCGCGATGGGTTACATTGCGCCTACGCTGTCGGCGGAGTGGGGAATACATAAACAGGATCTGGGGCCGGTGTTGAGTGCGGCGCTACTGGGGCTGTCGCTGGGAGCTCTTATTGCAGGTCCGGTATCGGACCGTATGGGACGCAAGCGCGTACTGGTCTTTTCATGCCTGTTCTTCGGCCTGGCGAGCCTGGGCACGGCCTGGGCGCAAAGTCTGAATACCCTGACGCTGTGGCGATTTCTGACCGGTCTCGGGCTGGGCGCCGCGATGCCTAACGCCATCACGCTGATCTCCGAGTTTGCCCCCCAGCGCTGCCGCGCCATGGCAATTAACACCATGTACTGCGGCTTTCCGCTGGGTGCGGCGGGCGGCGGGGCGATCTCGTCCTGGCTTATCCCTCACCATGGCTGGCGAAGCGTGCTGCTGACCGGCGCGATTGCGCCGCTGATTTTAACGGTGCTGCTGGCGCTGCTGTTGCCGGAGTCGGTGAAGTTTCTGGTGCAGCGCGGGAAAGACGTCGCGCAGGTTCGCCGCATCGCCAGCCGGTTCGCCCGCAGCACGCTGGATAGCGTCACAGGCTTTTTCCTGGCGGAGGAGAAGGTCGCGTCGAAAAAAGGCAGCGTGTCGCAGCTGTTTTCCATGCCCTGGCTACCCGGCACCCTGATGCTGTGGGTCACCTACTTTATGGGACTGGTGATTTATTACGTCCTGCTGAGCTGGATGCCAACGCTGATGCAGGGGATGGGGTATGCGCTGGCGGAATCCGCCTGGCTCACCTCGCTGTTCACCTTCGGCGGCACCGCTGGCATTCTGCTCGCGGGCTGGATGATGGACCGCTGGGAAGCGCACAAGGTGGTCGCGTGTGGTTTCGTGCTGACGATGGGCCTGATTCTTTTACTCGGCATTGAGCATAATCATATCGCCCTGTTTGGCGGGTTAATCTTCCTGATGGGGATCGCGATGAACGGCGCGCAGTCGGGGATGCAGACCCTGGCCGCCACCTTTTACCCTACCGAGTGCCGCGCGACGGGTATCGCCTGGATGCAGGGGATCGGCCGCTTCGGCGGCGTGGCGGGCACCATGACCAGCGCCCAGCTTCTTTCCATGCAGTGGCAGGCGGACAGTATTTTGATGATCCTCAGCGTGCCTGCTCTCGTGGCCGCGGCGGCAACCGTCTACAAAATGCTGTATAGCCGCTCGCAGGAGCCGGGCGTCGCCTAGTCCCTCTCTTTTCTGCTATTCTGCCCCCCGCAATTAAGGGGGCAGCATGCTTAACATCGTCTTATTCGAACCAGAAATCCCACCCAATACCGGCAATATCATCCGCCTGTGCGCCAACACCGGTTTTCGTCTGCACATCATTGAGCCGATGGGCTTTACGTGGGACGACAAACGTCTGCGCCGCGCGGGGCTGGACTACCATGAGTTTACTGCCGTCGTTCGTCATCACGATTACGCCGCGTTTCTGGACGCAGAGAAGCCGCAGCGCATGTTTGCCCTGACCACCAAAGGCACGCCAGCGCATAGCGCCGTAAGCTATCAGGACGGGGATTATCTGATGTTTGGTCCGGAAACCCGCGGCCTGCCGGCCACCATTCTGGATGCCCTGCCCGCTGAGCAAAAAATTCGTATTCCGATGATGCCGGACAGCCGCAGCATGAACCTGTCGAATGCGGTGTCGGTGGTGGTGTATGAGGCGTGGCGCCAGCTGGGTTATCCCGGCGCGATACTGCGTAGCTAAAACAGTTCGGGTGGCTTGCGCCACCCGATTGTCTTTTTAGTCTGCTACTGCGATACGTTTCATATCGGTCATGTAGCCACGCAGTTTCTGGCCCACTTTCTCGATTTCGTGGCTGCGAATCGCTTCGTTTACGTCACGCAGCTGCGCGTTATCAACCGCACCTTCCGCAATCGCTTTACCCAGATCGCCTGCTTGCAGGGTAGTCATGAACTCTTTCAGCAGCGGTACGCAGGCGTAAGAGAACAGATAGTTACCGTACTCGGCGGTATCGGAGATCACCACGTTCATCTCATACAGACGCTTACGGGCGATGGTGTTTGCGATCAGCGGCAGCTCGTGCAGCGATTCATAGTACGCAGATTCTTCAATGATGCCGGAATCCACCATGGTTTCGAACGCCAGCTCAACGCCCGCTTTCACCATCGCGATCATCAGTACGCCTTTATCGAAGTACTCCTGCTCGCTGATTTTACCCTCGAACTGTGGTGCCGTTTCGAACGCGGTTTTACCGGTCTCTTCGCGCCAGGTCAGCAGTTTCTTATCGTCATTCGCCCAGTCCGCCATCATGCCGGAAGAGAACTCGCCGGAGATGATGTCGTCCATGTGTTTCTGGAACAGCGGTGCCATGATGGTTTTCAGCTGTTCAGAGAGTGCGAACGCGCGCAGTTTTGCCGGATTGGACAGACGGTCCATCATCAGCGTAATGCCGCCCTGCTTCAGCGCTTCGGTGATGGTTTCCCAGCCGAACTGAATCAGTTTTTCCGCGTATGCCGGGTCGGTGCCCTCTTCCACCAGCTTGTCGAAGCACAGCAGGGAGCCAGCCTGGAGCATGCCGCACAGAATGGTCTGCTCGCCCATCAGGTCAGATTTCACTTCCGCAACGAAGGAAGATTCCAGTACGCCCGCACGATGGCCGCCGGTGGCCGCAGCCCATGCTTTGGCAATCGCCATGCCTTCGCCTTTCGGATCGTTTTCCGGGTGAACGGCGATCAGCGTCGGTACGCCGAAACCACGTTTGTACTCTTCGCGCACTTCGGTGCCCGGGCACTTCGGTGCCACCATCACTACGGTGATGTCTTTACGGATCTGCTCGCCCACTTCAACGATGTTGAAGCCGTGGGAGTAACCCAGCGCAGCGCCGTCTTTCATCAGCGGCTGTACGGAACGCACAACGTCTGAGTGCTGCTTGTCTGGCGTCAGGTTAACCACCAGGTCCGCCTGCGGGATCAGCTCTTCGTAGGTACCTACTTTGAAGCCGTTTTCGGTCGCTTTACGCCAGGAAGCGCGCTTTTCAGCAATCGCTTCTTTGCGCAGGGCGTAGGAGATATCCAGCCCGGAGTCACGCATGTTCAGGCCCTGGTTCAGACCCTGTGCGCCACAGCCAACAATGACCACTTTTTTACCCTGAAGGTAGCTCGCGCCATCGGCAAATTCATCGCGCGCCATGAAGCGGCATTTGCCCAGCTGCGCCAGCTGCTGGCGCAAGTTCAGTGTATTAAAGTAGTTAGCCATGGGTGATACCTCGTGATGTTGTGTGTCTTATTGTTCGGTTCGCGTTTCAGCGAGAATGTACCCACATTACAACAGGAAATTTATTGCGGAAATTGATATATTCACAACGTCACATTGCAATTTATGCAATGTAAAAAGAGGGAGTGGAATCGGTGGATTTACGCGATCTGAAAATGTTCCTGCATCTGGCGGAAAGCCGTCACTTTGGCCGCAGCGCCCGGGCGATGCACGTCAGCCCTTCCACGCTGTCGCGCCAGATCCAGCGCCTTGAGGAAGACCTCGGCCAGCCGCTGTTCGTGCGCGATAACCGCACCGTCACCCTCACGGAAGCCGGTGAAGAGCTGCGCATCTTTGCCCAGCAAACCTTGTTGCAGTACCAGCAGCTGCGGCACACCATCGACCAGCAGGGGCCGTCGCTTTCCGGCGAGCTGCATATTTTCTGCTCCGTGACCGCCGCCTACAGCCATCTTCCCCCCATTCTCGACCGCTTCCGCGCGGAACATCCGTCGGTTGAAATTAAGCTCACCACCGGCGATGCCGCCGACGCGATGGAAAAAGTGGTCACGGGCGAAGCGGATCTCGCGATTGCCGGGAAGCCGGAAACCCTGCCGGGCGCGGTAGCGTTCTCAATGCTGGAGAATCTGGCGGTAGTACTGATTGCCCCGGCGCTGCCCTGCCCTGTGCGCAACCAGGTCTCGGTGGAGAAACCGGACTGGTCGACGGTGCCATTTATCATGGCCGATCAGGGGCCGGTGCGCCGCCGCATTGAGCTGTGGTTCCGCCGCCAGAAAATCAGCAACCCGTCGATTTACGCCACGGTCGGCGGCCATGAGGCGATGGTGTCGATGGTGGCGCTCGGCTGCGGCGTGGCGCTGCTGCCAGAAGTGGTGCTGGAAAACAGCCCGGAGCCAGTGCGCAATCGCGTGATGATTTTAGAACGCAGCGACGAAAAAACGCCGTTCGAGCTTGGCGTGTGCGCACAAAAAAAGCGGCTGCATGAGCCGCTTATTGATGCGTTCTGGAAGATATTGCCGAACCACTAAAGCCGGGTGGCGCTGCGCTTGGCCTACACGCAGCTCAACCCTTAGCCCGCGAGGAAGAAGCGGAACGCCGGGTTGTGGGTTTCGTCATGGCACTCATAGCCCAGCTCGTTCAGGCGCGTTTCGAAATCCGGCTCGTGCTCGCCCAGCTCGAACGCCGCCAGCACGCGGCCGTAGTCGGTGCCGTGGCTGCGGTAGTGGAACAGAGAAATGTTCCAGTGGGTGCCCAGCGTGTGCAGGAACTTGAGCAACGCGCCCGGCGATTCCGGGAACTCGAAGCTGAACAGGCGTTCCTTGAGCGGCTTGGATGGACGGCCGCCGACCATGTAACGCACGTGCAGCTTCGCCATTTCGTCGTCGGAGAGATCGACCACGCTGTAGCCGCCGTCATGCAGCAGGCTGAGGATCTCTTTGCGCTCCTCCACGCCACGGCTCAGACGCACGCCGACAAATATGCACGCATCTTTGGCATCGGCAAAGCGGTAGTTGAACTCCGTTACCGAACGGCCGCCCAGCAGCTGGCAAAACTTCAGGAAGCTGCCCTTCTCTTCCGGAATGGTCACCGCCAGCAGGGCTTCACGCTGCTCGCCCAGCTCACAGCGTTCGGACACGTAGCGCAGGCCGTGGAAGTTCACATTGGCGCCGGAAAGCACGTGCGCCAGACGCTCGCCGCGAATGTTGTGCTGGGCGATGTATTTCTTCATCCCCGCCAGCGCCAGCGCGCCGGACGGCTCCGCCACCGCACGCACATCCTCGAAGAGATCTTTCATCGCCGCGCAGATAGCGTCGCTGTCGACGGTGACGATATCGTCGAGATACTCCTGGCACAGACGGAACGTTTCATCGCCAATGCGCTTCACCGCCACGCCCTCGGCGAACAGCCCGACGCGCGGCAGATCCACCGGATGTCCGGCGTCCAGCGCCGCCTTCAGGCAAGCGGAGTCTTCCGCTTCAACCGCAATCACTTTGATCTGCGGCATTAGCTGTTTGATCAGCACCGCCACACCAGCGGCTAAGCCACCGCCGCCCACCGGGACGAAAACGCGGTCGAGATGGGCATCCTGCTGCAACAGTTCCAGCGCCAGCGTACCCTGCCCGGCAATCACCATCGGGTGATCGAACGGCGGGACCCAGGTGAAACCCTGCTGCTGCGCCAGCTCAATCGCTTTGGCTTTCGCTTCGTCAAAATTCGCGCCGTGGAGCAGCACTTCCCCGCCAAAACCGCGCACCGCGTCGACTTTGATATCCGCCGTGGCAACCGGCATCACGATCAGCGCTTTCAGCCCTAAACGGGCCGCGGAGAACGCTACGCCCTGCGCGTGGTTGCCCGCCGACGCGGTAATGACGCCGCGCGCTTTCTGCTCATCCGTCAGCCCGGCCATCATCGCGTAGGCGCCGCGCAGCTTGAAGCTGTGCACCGGCTGCCTGTCTTCGCGCTTCACCAGAATGACGTTGTCGAGGCGCGAGGAGAGTTTGTCCATTTTTTGCAGGGGCGTGACCTGCACGGCTTCATAGACCGGCGCGCGCAGCACCGCTCTCAGGTATTCCGCCCCCTCGGGGGCGGCGGATAAGGGTTGTGACTCGGCCATCATTAGCCCCCAAGTTTAGATTTATCGCGCACCGCGCCTTTATCTGCACTGGTGGCAAGACTCGCGTAAGCGCGCAGGGCGAAGGAGACTTCGCGCTGGCGGTCTTTCGGCGTCCAGGCTTTGTCGCCGCGGGCTTCCTGCGCTTCACGACGGGCCGCAATCTCCTGGTCACTCAGCTTCAGCTGAATGCCGCGGTTCGGAATGTCGATTTCGATCAGGTCGCCATCTTCGATGATCGCGATATTGCCGCCGCTTGCCGCTTCCGGGGAGACGTGGCCAATGGAGAGGCCTGACGTGCCGCCAGAGAAACGACCGTCGGTGATCAGCGCGCAGGCTTTGCCGAGGCCCATCGATTTCAGGAAGGTAGTCGGGTAGAGCATCTCCTGCATGCCCGGACCGCCTTTCGGCCCTTCGTAGCGAATGACCACCACGTCGCCTTCCACCACTTTGCCACCGAGGATAGCGTCTACCGCCTCGTCCTGACTTTCATACACTTTTGCCGGACCGGTGAATTTGAGAATGCTGTCGTCCACGCCTGCGGTTTTCACGATGCAGCCGTTTTCCGCAAAGTTACCGTACAGCACGGCCAGACCGCCGTCTTTGCTGTAGGCATGTTCCAGCGAGCGGATGCAGCCTTCGGCGCGATCGTCATCCAGCGTGTCCCAGCGGCAATCCTGCGAGAACGCCTGCGTGGTGCGAATACCTGCCGGACCGGCGCGGAACATCTTTTTCACCGCGTCGTCTTTGGTCAGCATCACGTCGTACTGGTCCAGCGACTCCGGCAGCGTCAGGCCGAGCACATTTTTCACGTTGCGGTTCAGCAGCCCTGCGCGATCCAGCTCGCCGAGGATACCGATGACACCACCAGCACGATGCACGTCTTCCATATGGTACTTCTGGGTACTCGGCGCGACTTTACACAGCTGCGGCACTTTGCGGGAGAGCTTGTCGATGTCGCTCATGGTGAAGTCGATTTCGGCTTCCTGCGCGGCGGCCAGCAGGTGCAGAACGGTGTTGGTGGAACCGCCCATGGCGATATCCAGCGTCATGGCGTTTTCGAACGCCGCTTTACTGGCGATGTTGCGAGGCAGCGCGCTGGCGTCGTCCTGCTCGTAGTAGCGTTTGGTCAGCTCAACGATGCGCTTGCCCGCGTTAAGGAACAGCTGCTTACGGTCGGCGTGGGTCGCCAGCAGCGAGCCGTTACCCGGCTGAGAAAGGCCCAGCGCTTCGGTCAGGCAGTTCATGGAGTTGGCGGTGAACATCCCGGAACAGGAGCCGCAGGTCGGACACGCGGAGCGTTCCACCTGGTCGCTCTGCTCGTCAGAGACTTTCGGGTCCGCGCCCTGGATCATCGCATCGACCAGGTCGAGCTTGATGATTTTGTCGGAAAGCTTGGTTTTACCCGCTTCCATCGGGCCGCCGGAAACGAAGATCACCGGAATGTTCAGGCGCAGGGAGGCCATCAGCATCCCCGGGGTGATTTTGTCGCAGTTGGAGATACAGACCATCGCATCGGCGCAGTGGGCGTTAACCATGTACTCCACCGAGTCGGCGATCAGCTCGCGCGACGGCAGTGAATAGAGCATCCCCCCGTGGCCCATTGCGATACCGTCATCCACCGCAATGGTGTTGAACTCTTTCGCCACGCCGCCGGAGGCTTCGATTTGCTCGGCAACCAGCTTACCGAGATCGCGCAGGTGCACGTGGCCCGGCACAAACTGGGTGAAGGAGTTCACCACGGCGATAATTGGCTTGCCGAAATCGGCGTCGGTCATTCCGGTGGCGCGCCACAGTGCGCGGGCACCCGCCATATTACGGCCGTGGGTGGTGGTGGCTGAACGATACTTAGGCATGCTTTATTTACTCCCGTCTGACTATTAAATGGGACGGTGCGTGCCGTCCCAAATTTATATTTAGTGATTAACCTGATCCAACCAGCCGTATTTGTCTTCTGTTTCGCCGGTGAACAGGCCGAAGAAGGCTTGCTGAATGCGTTTGGTGACCGGACCACAGCGGCCTTCGCCCACCTGAATGCCGTCGACGCTACGCACCGGTGTAATTTCAGCCGCGGTACCGGACATGAACACTTCGTCAGCCAGGTACAGGGATTCGCGGGACAGCACCTGCTCGCGTACTTCGATACCCAGATCTTTTGCCAGCTTGATGATGGCGTCGCGGGTGATGCCCGGCAGCGCGGACGAGGTGAACGGCGGGGTGAACAGAATGCCGTCTTTCACTTCAAACAGGTTTTCGCCCGCACCTTCGGAGATGTAGCCATTTACATCGAGCGCGATACCTTCCTGGTAACCGTGACGGCGCGCTTCGCTGCCAACCAGCAGTGAGGAGAGGTAGTTACCGCCCGCTTTAGCCGCGGTCGGGATAGTGTTTGGTGCCACGCGGTTCCAGGAAGAAACCATTGCGTCGATCCCCTGATCCAGTGCTTCCGCGCCCAGGTAGGCGCCCCACGGGAACGCAGCAATGATCACATCGGTGTTATAGCCAGCGGGCGGATTGACGCCCATGCCGACATCACCCACGAAGACCAGCGGACGAATATAGGCACTGGTCAGTTTGTTCTGGCGGATCACCTCGCGGCAGGCTTCCATCAGCTCATCAACGCTTTGGGAGACCGGGAAACGATAAATTTTGGCTGAGTCATGCAGACGCTGCATGTGTTCGCGATGGCGGAACACCACTGGTCCTTTGTGAGAATCGTAGCAACGGATGCCTTCAAACACGGAGGTGCCGTAGTGCAGCGCGTGGGACATCACGTGAACTTTCGCGTCTTCCCAGCGAACCATCTCACCATTGAACCAAATGTAATCAGCTTTTTTTGTCGTCATTTTTTCGTCCTGTCACGCTTAAGCGCGGATTTGTTGTGATGTGGTTGTGCTCTGGCAGATGGCAACATGGGCAACGTCTACCAGTTTTGATAACTGACTAAACAGTAAGTCGACCGGCCGCGGGCTGGCAACGGTTAATTCGATACTGATATTTTGTACATCCGTGGCCGTTTCCATATTCATAGAGCAAATCTGAAAACCACGGTGACGGACCACACGCAATACGCGTTCTAACGTTTCCGGGTTGAAGCGAGCCTGCACGGCGACCTGATGTTGCATCATGATAATTTCTCCAGCATTTGTGAGTTACTGGCACCGGGCGGTACCAACGGCCAGACGTTCTCAAGCTCGTCGATTGAGACATGAAGCAGGTATGGCCCTTCGCTTGACAGCATGGTGTCGAGTGCCGCTTCAACCTGGTCTTTACGGGTGATGTGCTGGCCAGGAATGCCGAAGGCGCTGGCCAGGGTGAGGAAATCGGGGTTGTCGGTCAGGGTCGTTTCGCTGTAACGCTCCTGGAAGAACAGCTGCTGCCACTGGCGAACCATTCCCAAACGCTGGTTATCGAGCAAAACGATTTTCAGCGGTAACTGCTTACGCTTCACGGTGCCGAGCTCCTGGACGTTCATCATGAAGGAGCCGTCACCGGAGATACAGATAACGGTATCGTTCGGGCGGGCAACCTGTGCGCCCACGGCAGCGGGCAGGCCGAAGCCCATCGTGCCTAAGCCGCTCGAGGTGATGAAGTTCTCCGGGCGGGTGTAGGTCATGTGCTGGGCTGACCACATCTGATGCTGGCCGACATCCGTCGTCACCACGCTGCCTGCGGGTTTGCGGTCGGACAACTGTTTCAACAATAGCGGCGCATAGATGGCCTCGCCGGGGTGGTCGTAACGCCAGGCGTGTTCAGCGCGCATATCGGCGGTGTGCTGACGCCATGGGTTGATATCCAGCTGCTGCTCCAGCGCCGGTAACAGCGCGTTGAGCTCGCCCTGCAACGCGACATGCGCCTGACGCAGTTTGTTCGTCTCCGCCGGGTCGATGTCCATATGGATCACTTTGGCGTTCGGCGCAAAGGTGTTCAGCTTGCCGGTGACGCGGTCGTCAAAACGGGCGCCGACGGCGATGAGCAGGTCACACTCCTGCACCGCCAGGTTTGCCGCTTTGGTGCCGTGCATCCCTAACATGCCCAAATAGTATGGATAGTCCGCGTCGACCGCGCCCAATCCTTTCAGCGTGCAGGTGGCGGGCATTTGCGTTACTGCGATAAATTCGCGCAGGGCAGGAACAGCCTGCGCCATGCCCACGCCGCCGCCTACATACAGCATCGGCTGTTTCGCCTGCGCCAGCATCTGGCGAGCCTCTTCAACCTCCGCATGGGGAAACACGTCGTCGCTTTCAACGGTGGAGAAGTGCGGTTCCAGATCGCCGAGTGCAACCTGAATATCTTTCGGGATATCTACCAGAACCGGGCCAGGACGGCCAGAGCTGGCAACCTCGAACGCTTCGGCCATCACGCGCGGCAGCTCTTCGAGAGACTGAACGAGGAAGCTGTGTTTGGTGCAGGCAAGCGATAAACCGAGCACATCCACTTCCTGGAAAGCATCGGTGCCGATGAACGGAGAGGCCACCTGGCCGGTGATCGCCACCACGGGTACGGAATCGAGCAGCGCGTCAGCCAGGCCGGTGATCAGGTTCGTTGCGCCCGGACCGGAGGTGGCCATACAGACGCCGGTTTTACCGGTCGCACGGGCATAACCGATGGCGGCCATCGCTGCGCCCTGCTCGTGTCGGCACAAGAGGTGTTCCACGCCGCCGTCATACAGTGCATCGTAAATCGGCATAATTGCGCCACCCGGATAACCGAATACGGTTTCGACTCCCTGCGCGCGCAACGCATGTACTACCCATTGTGCCCCATTCATAGTTAGTTCCCCGTCATAAATCTGGAGAAACAGAATTTTGTGCTAGTCGTCATTCTCTGCTCCTCATTTAAGTTTTTTAGTCATAAAAAAACCCCCGGACCTTTCGGTGCGGGGGTCTTAGTTCGTTAAGGCTTGATTTCTAAGCCTTTCCTCGTCCAAGTGCAGCCCCGCACGGTGGGATAATAATCACCACCACGCTAATCACGACCAGGCTAATCACTCGTAGAAGGGCTGTCATTTTCAGTTCTTTTTGCATCTTGTTCGAAGGAATACCTAAAGAGTTACCACAGATATTTCATCTGACACAAGATTTTTTTATGACTCATTTCTGTAGCAGGCGAACTATTTCTTTCAAAATCGTTGTTTTATATAGGGAAAAAATAGAAATGAAGATTTTTCATATTTTTGTGCTGTTTCATCAGGCAAGGCGCGCATGATTTCTTTTCTGCGAGGCCGATTCCACCGACATGTAATGATTACATTTAGGCGCTAAAAGGCTGGAACGAGCGCCGTAATTCAGTGAATTAGCGCTAAACAGGAAAAAATGATGCTGGCATAGTCACCGCCAAGGAGGGCTTATGTCACTGTCAGTTGTTTATACACGCGCGGCCATCGGCGTGAAGGCACCGCTTATTTCTGTAGAGGTTCATTTAAGTAATGGACTGCCCGGACTGACGCTGGTCGGCTTACCCGAAACGACCGTTAAGGAGGCCAGGGATCGCGTGCGCAGCGCAATTATTAATAGCGGTTATGCTTTTCCGGCGAAGAAGATCACCATCAACCTTGCGCCCGCCGATTTGCCAAAGGAGGGAGGGCGATATGATTTACCTATTGCTATAGCGCTTCTCGCGGCTTCTGAACAGCTCAATACGTCAGGGTTAAGCTCGTGCGAGTTCGTGGGTGAATTAGCGCTTACAGGCGCGTTAAGAGGCGTTCCCGGAGCAATCTCGGGTGCGCTTGAAGCCATACGCGCGGGAAGGCAAATCATTGTGGCCAATGAAAATGCCTCTGAAGTCAGCCTTATCGCCGAAAAGGGGTGTCTTGTCGCGGGACATTTGCAGGAGGTTTGCGCCTGGCTGGAAGGCCGACACGAGCTTGCCGAGCCGCAGGAGAATGAGGAGGTAGTGGCAGATTCACCCGATGACCTCAGCGATATTATGGGTCAGGAACAGGGTAAGCGGGCGTTAGAAATAACGGCCGCGGGTGGGCATAACCTGCTACTGATAGGTCCGCCAGGCACGGGGAAAACGATGCTGGCGAGCAGGTTGAGCGGCCTGCTGCCCCCCCTCAATAATCACGACGCGCTGGAAAGCGCCGCGATATTTAGCCTGGTCAGTTCAATATCGCTGCATAAACAGTGGCGCCGCCGTCCTTTCCGCTCGCCACACCACAGTGCGTCTCTTACCGCGATGGTGGGCGGGGGCTCAATTCCCGGACCGGGTGAAATCTCACTGGCACACAACGGCATTCTGTTCCTGGATGAATTGCCAGAGTTTGAACGCCGCGTGCTGGATGCGTTGCGGGAGCCGATTGAATCCGGCGAAATCCATCTGTCTCGTACACGCGCCAAAATAAGCTACCCTGCGCAGTTTCAGCTGGTCGCCGCGATGAACCCTAGCCCAACGGGCCATTATCAGGGCAACCATAACCGCTGTACGCCGGAGCAGACGCTGCGCTATCTGAGTAAGCTGTCCGGCCCCTTTCTCGACCGTTTTGATTTATCTCTCGAGATCCCCCTGCCACCGCCCGGTCTGCTGAGGCAAACCGGTATCAAAGGCGAAAGCTCAGCAGCGGTGCGAGAACGGGTTATTGCGGCTCAGGCGCGGCAGTATGCTCGTCAGAACAGGCTGAATGCCCGGCTGGATAACAGCGGGATCCGACAGTTTTGCTCTCTCAACGCCGAAGATGCAGGCTGGCTGGAAGAGACACTGACGCGGTTTGGGTTATCCATTCGCGCGTGGCAGCGTTTGTTGAAAGTTGCGCGCACGGTCGCTGACGTGGAGGGCTGCCCCGGAATAGAGAGGCGACATTTGCAGGAGGCATTAAGCTACCGTGCGATCGATCGGCTGCTGTTGCATCTGCAAAAAATGCTGGCATAAAAAAAGGGGCCGTAGCCCCTTCTCTTCTTAATCGTCAGACTCGGTGTAGTCTTCTGCACCTTCCATCTGCGGCTTGCCGCCAGACAGCGTATGGAAACGCTTAGGACGCTTAATGCGAGCCATATACTTGATCCATACACGTTCTGCATCAGACTGCGGCTCACGCTCACCACGACAAACAGAGACAAATTGTTTTTCATCTTCGGTTGCCGGTTCGCGCTTACCCAGATCCAGCTCGTTAAAGGCATAACCATGGCGCTCAAGAAGTTGAGCTTCTTTGATAGTGAAATCGCCGTGACGAGAGAACCCGCGCGGATAATGTTTATTATCGAAAAAACGATTAGTCGTCGTAAAGCTTTCCGCCATCCTACACGCTCCTAATTCTTTGGCCGAGCTATTTATGGCGCGGAGTATTAGTTACGCTTGACAGAGTGTAAAACAAAACATTTAAATCATAACGACAAATAATTTTGTGGAGAAAGATGTGGATACGGAATTGCTAAAAACTTTCCTCGAAGTGAGCAGAACGCGACACTTTGGGCGAGCAGCTGAAGCCCTCTACCTGACGCAGTCAGCAGTCAGTTTTCGTATTCGACAGCTGGAAAATCAACTGGGTGTGAACCTTTTTACCCGCCATCGCAACAATATTCGTCTAACCCCAGCCGGTGAAAAGCTATTGCCTTATGCAGAAACCCTGATGAATACCTGGCAGGCAGCGCGAAAGGAGGTTGCGCACACCTCCCGGCATAATGAATTCTCGATCGGTGCCAGCGCTTCACTATGGGAATGCATGCTCAGCCAGTGGCTTATGCGGCTATATCGCACACACAATCATCTGCAATTTGAGGCGAGGATTGCGCAACGCCAGTCGCTGGTTAAGCAACTCCACGAGCGGCAGCTTGATCTGCTGATCACCACAGAAGCCCCCAAGATGGATGAATTTAGCAGCCAGATTGTTGGACAGTTTAGCCTGGCGCTCTATGCATCCGAGCCTGCAATGATGAAGGCCGACCTGAATTATTTACGCCTGGAATGGGGGCCTGATTTTCAGCAGCACGAGACGGGGTTAATTGCCAGCGATGATATCCCGCAACTCACGACAAGCTCTGCGGAGATCGCATGCCAGCATCTTCCCACACTGAAAGGCTGTACCTGGTTACCTGTTCGCTGGGCGGATAATAAACCCGCACTCCATGTTGTCACCGATTCAACAACGCTCTCCAGGCCGCTGTATGCTATTTGGTTGCAAAACAGCGATAAGCAGTCGCAGATAAAAGATCTGTTAAAAACCAGCATACTGGATTAACGCAAAAGCCTGCGGAAACGCAGGCTGCTTATTCTTCAGGAAGGTATTGAGCCGTTTTACAGGCAAAAAAAAATCCTTTGCCGAAGCAAAGGATTCTATATGGCAGGGGCGGAGAGACTCGAACTCGCGACACCCGGTTTTGGAGACCGGTGCTCTACCAACTGAGCTACGCCCCTAAATTTTTTTGCCATTAAGCCTGCCCTTTGGGCAGGCTTAATGTCTTAATAAGTGGCGGAACGGACGGGACTCGAACCCGCGACCCCCTGCGTGACAGGCAGGTATTCTAACCGACTGAACTACCGCTCCACCGAATACTTCTGTAACCACCGGATTAATGCACCGGCTTACTACTTAATTTGATGCATGGCAGTTCCCTACTCTCACATGGGGAGACCCCACACTACCATCGGCGCTACGGCGTTTCACTTCTGAGTTCGGCATGGGGTCAGGTGGGACCACCGCGCTAAAGCCGCCAGGCAAATTCTGTTAATCTGTATCAGGCTGAAATTTGATTGTCTGTCTCTTCGCCGAAACAGCTTCGGCGTTGTAAGGTTAAGCCTCACGGTTCATTA
>NZ_JBMKJN010000023.1:0-71683 GCF_049236805.1 Enterobacter cloacae complex sp. XAL002 | reverse complement strand
TTATAACTGTTACCCATGTATCCGGTCTAAAGTGTTACCCATGTTTCCGGTTCATACCGAAGCGCCACCGGGGACATGCTGACTACTGCGCGGTCTTCTTCATCATACTGAAAATAAACAACACCGCCGCGCACAATACCACCGACGGCCCTGCTGGCGTGTCATAGAAAGCCGAGAAGGTTAAGCCGCCCGTCACCGCGATCATTCCGATAATCACCGCGATACCGGCCATTTGCTCCGGCGTACGCGCAAAACGACGCGCCGTGGCGGCAGGGATTATCAACAGCGACGTGATGATCAGCGCGCCAACAAATTTCATCGCCACCCCGATGGTTAACGCCGTCACCAGCATCAAGAGCAGCTTCACGCGCTGAAGCTTCACGCCGTCGACAAAGGCCAGATCGGGGCTGACGGTCATTGCCAGTAAATTCCGCCACTGCCACAGCAGGATCCCGAGTACCACCACCACGCCAATGGCAATGGAAATCAGATCTTCGGGCGTGACGGCCAGCAGATCGCCGAACAGATAGGCCATCAGGTCTACGCGTATGTTTGACATCAGGCTCACCACCACCAGGCCCAGCGACAAGGCGCTGTGCGCCATAATGCCGAGCAGGGTATCAATTGCCAGATGAGGGCGTTTTTCCAGCCAGACCAGACCGGCGGCCAGCAGCAGCGTGACGACAATCACCGCATAAAACGGGTTTACGTCCAGCAACAAACCAAACGCGACACCCAGCAATGACGCATGGGCCAGCGTATCGCCGAAATAGGACATTCTGCGCCAGACGACAAACGAGCCGAGTGGACCCGCGGCGCAGGCAAGCATAATCCCGGCCAGCCAGCCGGGCAGTAACAGTTCAATCATGAGTGTCCATTTCCCCGACGCAGGACAATTCGTCCCTGTAAATCATGGCGGTGATTGTGATTATGGCGATAGATGCCCAGCTGTTCGGCGCCACGATGGCCAAACATGGAGATAAATTCGGGATGCATTGACACCACTTCCGGCGTGCCGGAACAACAAATGTGATGATTCAGGCACAGCACTTCGTCGGTTTTGGCCATTACCAGATGCAGATCGTGGGAGACCATCAGCACCGCGCAGTTAAGCTCCCGACGGAGCTGGTCGATAAGATCGTACAGCGCAACCTGACCGTTGACGTCGACACCCTGCGTCGGCTCGTCCAGGACCAGCAGCTGAGGGCTGCTGAGCAGGGCGCGGGCAAGCAATACGCGCTGGGTTTCACCGCCCGACAGCTTTTGCAAAGGCGCCTCAACAAGATGTCCCGCCTGAACGCGTTTTAGCGCCGGTAGGATATCCGCTTTACGCGTACCGGGACGGAGACGCAGGAAGCGGCTCACCGTCAGGGGCAGGGTGGCATCAAGATGTAATTTTTGCGGCACATAGCCGATACGCAATTTGTCCTCGCGGACGATAACACCTGCGTCAGGGGCTACCAGGCCTAATACGACGCGCACCAGCGTCGATTTGCCTGCACCGTTAGGGCCGAGCAGCGTGAGTATTTTGCCGGGCTTCAGATTCAGCGACACGTCAGAAAGGACGCGGCGCTGGCCGAATGAGACCGAAACATTTTCAAGAGAAACTAAAGTCGTCATGTCAATTTAAGCTTGCAGAAGTCATCGAATGTTATAATATCACATTCCACGCATTCATTACGATGATTAGTCGCATTATGTTACAGAAAAATACGCTTCTTTTCGCAGCTTTATCCGCTGCTCTTTGGGGGACAACAGCACAAGATGTTAACGCTGCCGTTGTCGCTTCGCTTAAACCACTTGGCTTTATCGCCGCTGCCATCGCCGACGGTGTGACGGACACAGAGGTTCTTCTGCCTGACGGGGCCTCCGAGCATGATTATTCTCTGCGTCCGTCTGATGTAAAACGCTTACAGAACGCGGACTTAGTCGTCTGGATTGGTCCTGAGATGGAAGCGTTCATGCAGAAATCCGCTAAACAGGTCCCTGCGGAGAAACAGGTGACGATTGGTGAGCTGTCCGCTGTGAAACCGTTACTGATGAAAGGGGCTGAGGACGAGGGCGACGAACACGACCACGACCATGCTCATGGCGAAAAAGGTGACGACCATCACCATCACGGTGAATACAACATGCATCTCTGGCTCTCCCCAGAGATAGCGCGGCTTACAGCGGTTGCAATCCACGACAAATTAGTGGAACTTATGCCGCAAAGTCGAATCAAACTCGACGCCAACCTGAAGGATTTTGAGGCTCAATTAGCCGCAACCGACAAACAGGTAGGTAACGAGCTCGCACCGCTTAAAGGAAAAGGGTACTTCGTTTTTCATGATGCCTACGGGTATTACGAGAAACATTACGGTCTGACCCCATTGGGGCATTTTACCGTCAACCCTGAAATTCAGCCTGGTGCGCAGCGTTTACATGAAATCAGAACACAGTTGGTTGAGCAAAAAGCGACATGCGTTTTTGCTGAGCCACAGTTCAGGCCAGCGGTCGTAGAAGCCGTGGCCAGGGGAACATCCGTGCGCATGGGAACCCTTGACCCGCTAGGTACGAACATCCAGTTGAGCAAAGCGAGCTATTCGCAGTTCCTCAGCCAACTGGCGAATCAGTATGCGAGCTGCCTGAAAGGAGATTAACGAGGAAGTGAATACGTGCAACAGATAGCCCGCTCTGTCGCCCTGGCATTTAACAATCTGCCTCGACCCCACCGCGTTATGCTGGGGTCGCTTACAGTTCTCACGTTAGCGGTCGCCGTCTGGCGGCCCTATGTTTACCACCCGAGTTCTGCCCCTATTATTAAAACCATCGAACTGGAGAAGAGCGAGATCCGCTCTCTGCTGCCTGAGGCCAGCGAGCCTATCGATCAGGCCGCACAGGAAGATGAAGCTATTCCCCAGGATGAGCTGGATGACAAGATCCAGAATGAAACCGGCATTCATGAATATGTTGTTTCTACTGGCGATACGCTGAGCAGCGTCCTGAACCAGTACGGTATCGACATGGGCAACATTAGCCAGCTTGCCGCATCCGATAAAGAGCTGCGTAACCTGAAAATTGGTCAGCAGCTTTCCTGGACCTTAACGCCCGACGGCGATCTGCAACGTCTGACCTGGGAGATGTCCCGTCGCGAAACCCGCACCTACGATCGCACCGCAAACGGTTTCAAAATGACCAGTGAAATGCAGCAGGGCGACTGGGTTAACAGCGTGATGAAAGGGACCGTCGGCGGCAGCTTTGTTTCCAGTGCCCGCGATGCTGGCCTGACCAGCGCTGAAATCAGCTCGGTGATCAAAGCCATGCAGTGGCAGATGGATTTCCGCAAACTGAAAAAAGGCGATCAGTTCTCTGTCCTGATGTCCCGCGAAATGCTGGACGGTAAGCGCGAGCAGAGCCAGCTGGTGGGTGTTCGCTTGCGTTCAGACGGCAAAGACTACTACGCCATTCGCGCGGAAGACGGTAAGTTCTATGACCGCAGCGGTACGGGCCTGGCAAAAGGCTTCCTGCGTTTCCCAACGGCGAAACAGTTCCGTGTCTCCTCCAACTTTAACCCGCGTCGTCTGAACCCGGTAACGGGTCGCGTAGCGCCGCACCGTGGCGTTGACTTCGCCATGCCGCAGGGCACGCCAGTGCTGGCGGTAGGGGATGGTGAAGTGGTCATGGCGAAACGCAGCGGTGCTGCTGGCTATTACGTTGCTATTCGTCACGGTCGCACGTACACCACCCGCTACATGCACCTGCGTAAACTGCTGGTCAAACCGGGCCAGAAAGTGAAACGTGGCGATCGCATCGCGCTGTCCGGTAACACAGGCCGTTCGACGGGGCCGCACCTGCACTACGAAGTGTGGATCAACCAGCAGGCGGTTAACCCGCTGACGGCGAAACTGCCGCGCACCGAAGGGCTGACCGGGAAAGATCGCAAAGAATACCTGGCGCAGGTGAAAGAGGTGATGCCACAGCTGCGCTTCGACTAAGCTAACACCCTCAAAAATAAGCCGGCGTCAGTGTGCGCCGGCTTTTTCTTTTGTACGCGGACGGCTGCATCGCTACACTATCTGAATATATTTTTGCGTCACCAGACCCTGGAACCCGCATGGAAACCAAAAAAAACAATATTGAGTACATTCCCGAGTTTGAAAAATCCTTTCGCCACCCGCGTAACTGGGGCGCCTGGCTTGGCGTATACGCGTTTGCTGGCATGGCGTTGCTACCTGCTTCCCTCCGCGATCCGGTGCTCGGAAAAGTGGGGTGCCTGGCAGGGCGCTTAGGTAAAAGCGCACGCCGCCGGGCGCAAATAAACCTTCTGTACTGCTTCCCGGATAAAACCGACGTCGAACGCGAAGCAATCATTGATGACATGTATACCACCGCGCCACAGGCCATGGCGATGATGGCGGAACTGGCGCTAAAAGGGCCGGAAAAGATCGTCGACCGCGTTGACTGGAAAGGGCTGGAAATCATCGACGAGATGCGTCGCAATGATGAAAAAGTGATTTTCCTGGTGCCGCACGGTTGGGGGGTCGACATTCCGGCAATGTTAATGGCGTCGCAGGGCCAGAAAATGGCGGCGATGTTCCATAATCAGGGAAACAAAATCTACGATTTCGTCTGGAATACCGTGCGCCGTCGCTTTGGCGGACGTCTGCACGCCCGAAACGATGGCATTAAGCCTTTCATTCAGTCCGTACGTCAGGGTTACTGGGGCTACTACCTGCCCGATCAGGATCACGGTCCTGAGCACAGCGAGTTCGTCGATTTCTTCGCGACCTATAAAGCTACGCTACCCGCGATTGGTCGCCTGATGAAAGTCTGCCGCGCCCGCGTGATCCCGCTGTTCCCGGTTTATGACGGTAAAACGCATCGCCTGAGCATTGAGGTACGTCCGCCGATGGACGATCTGCTGACCGCGGACGATCGCACCATTGCACGCCGCATGAATGAAGAGGTGGAAGTGCTGGTGGGGCCACATAAGGAGCAATATACGTGGATCCTGAAGTTGCTCAAAACGCGTAAACCTGGCGAAACAGAGCCGTACAAGCGTAAAGAGCTTTTCCCGAAGAAATAGGAAACCTTCACCCCTCTCCCCTTAGGGGAGAGGGGATCGGAGCTTACTCTACGGTCAGTACGCGGGTGGTATTGGTTGAGCCGATGGTGCTCATCACGTCACCCTGCGTCACGATAACGATATCACCGGATACCAGATAACCTTTGTCGCGCAGCAGATTCACGGCATCGTGCGCGGCGGCCACACCGTCATTGGTGCTGTCGAAGTAGACTGGCGTCACGCCGCGATACAGCGCCGTCAGGTTCAGCGTACGCTCGTGACGGGACATGGCGAAGATCGGCAGACCGGAGCTGATGCGAGACGTCATTAGCGCGGTACGGCCAGATTCGGTCATGGTGATGATCGCTGTGACCCCTTTCAGGTGGTTGGCTGCGTACATCGCGGACATCGCAATCGCTTCTTCCACATTGTCGAACTGGATATCCAGGCGGTGCTTGGAGACGTTAATGCTTGGGATCTTCTCCGCACCCAGGCAGACGCGCGCCATGGCGGCCACGGTTTCCGCCGGATACTGACCCGCAGCGGTTTCTGCTGACAGCATCACCGCGTCAGTACCATCCAGCACGGCGTTCGCCACGTCCATGACTTCCGCACGGGTTGGCATTGGGTTGGTGATCATGGATTCCATCATCTGGGTGGCGGTGATCACCGCGCGGTTCAGCTGACGCGCGCGACGGATCAGCGCTTTCTGGATACCGACCAGTTCAGGGTCGCCAATTTCCACGCCCAGATCACCACGGGCAACCATCACCACGTCAGACGCCAGGATCACGTCGTCCATCGCGTCCTGATCGCAGACCGCTTCAGCGCGTTCCACTTTCGCAACGATTTTCGCATCGCAGCCTGCATCACGCGCCAGGCGGCGAGCATAGTTCAGATCTTCGCCGCAGCGGGGGAAGGAGACGGCCAGATAATCCACGCCGATCTGCGCTGCGGTCACGATATCCGCTTTGTCTTTATCGGTCAGCGCTTCGGCAGACAGGCCACCGCCGAGTTTGTTGATGCCTTTGTTGTTGGAGAGCGGGCCGCCGACGGTCACTTCGGTGAACACCTTCATACCCTGAACTTCCAGCACTTTCAGCTGTACGCGTCCGTCGTCCAGCAGCAGGATGTCGCCAGGCACAACGTCAGCAGGCAGACCTTTGTAGTCGATACCCACTTTTTCCTTATCGCCTTCGCCTTTGCTCAGGTTGGCATCCAGCAGGAATTTATCGCCGATGTTGAGGAAGACTTTGCCTTCTTTAAAGGTCGATACGCGGATTTTTGGACCTTGCAGGTCACCGAGGATAGCAACATGGCGGCCCAGTTTAGCTGCGATTTCACGCACTTTGTCGGCACGTAATTTATGGTCTTCTGGCGTACCGTGAGAGAAGTTCATGCGCACCACGTTGGCACCCGCGGCGATAATCTTTTCGAGGTTATTATCGCGGTCGGTGGCCGGGCCTAGGGTGGTGACGATCTTGGTTCTGCGAAGCCTTCTGGACATGTAATACTCCGTTGACTGAAACAACTTTGGTGTTGCGTGAACATAGAATCGGCCTTCATCTATCGCAAGGCAGTAGCGAGGGGACCGAATGCCGTAAATCGTACATCGTCGTTATTAGGGAACATCGCTCTTTATAAGCAATTCTTTATCAAAACGCGATTCTTTCAGGGCTTCCTTGACCCGCTTCAAGTTATCCCGGAATTTTGCGCCCCGGCGTAAAGTAAAACCGGTCGCCAGCACGTCGATGACCGTCAGCTGCGCCAGGCGGGAGACCATCGGCATGTACATGTCGGTGTCTTCCGGTACGTCCAGGGTAATGGCGAGCGTTGCTTCCCGGGCCAGCGGCGTACCTGCCGTCGTCAGGGCGATGACCATCGCATCGTTGTCACGCGCGAGTTGCGCCAGCTCCACCTGGCTCTTGGTGCGGCCCGTATGGGAGATGAGTACCACGACATCATCTTCGCTACAATTCATACAGCTCATGCGTTGCAGCACAATGTCATCGGAGTAAATCACCGGCACGTTAAAGCGAAAGAACTTATTCATGGCGTCATGCGCCACGGCGGCGGACGAGCCAAGGCCAAAGAAGGCAATCCGTTTGGCCTGCGTAAGAAGATCGACCGCGCGATTCACTGAACTCATGTCCAGAGACTGGCGAACATGGTCGAGCGTGGCCATTGCCGATTCAAATATTTTTGCGGTGTAAGCATCAACGCTGTCGTCTTCATCTACATTGCGATTAACATACGGGGTACCGTTTGCCAGACTTTGTGCCAGATGCAGTTTAAAATCAGGAAAGCCGCGGGTGTCCAGACTACGACAGAATCGATTGACCGTCGGTTCGCTGACGCCCGATTCCTGTGCCAGAGCGGCGATGCTTGAATGAATCGCCTGAGCGGGCGCGGCGAGAATAACTTCAGCCACTTTGCGCTCGGATTTGCTAAGGTGTTCCAGTTGAAACTGGATTTTTTCCAGCATGTTCATTGTTAACAAGACGCTCATGAGGGCATAAACGATTTCATAGAGATGAAACCTAGATTCGATTTAGCCGATATTACCCCCGGGACACCCGAAAGGGTAATCGTCGACAAGAAATGTTGTTGTTTTTTTTCATTACTTGATCGACGTCGGGTTTTGCTCTGACCCTGTTGCGCAAAGAATCGACATTAGTTGCGTCACCAGACGGGCATTATGGCACCGGCGACGAAAAATCACCGTATCGCACGTGACGTTAAGCGCTAATGGTTTCAGGAAACGCGTAAAAGCAGTACAGTGCATTGTAATAAAATTACAACGATACCTGGCAGAGTACCAGGAGATCTAACTGAGGAGAATGACATGGCGGTAACGCAAACAGCCCAGGCATGTGACCTGGTCATTTTCGGCGCGAAAGGCGATCTTGCACGCCGAAAATTGCTGCCTTCCCTGTATCAGCTCGAAAAAGCGGGCCAGATCCATCCCGATACCCGAATCCTTGGGGTAGGGCGCGCCGACTGGGATAAGGAGGCTTATACCAAAGTCGTGCGCGAGGCGCTCGAAACCTTCATGAAAGAGAAAATCGATGAAAGCCTTTGGGATAAGCTGAGCGGGCGTCTCGATTTCTGCAATCTGGACGTCAACGATGTAAGCGCCTTTACCCGTCTGGGTGAAATGCTGGACCAGGAAAATCGCGTCACCATTAACTATTTCGCCATGCCGCCAAGCACCTTCGGCGCCATCTGCAAAGGTCTGGGCGAAGCGAAGCTGAACGCCAAACCGGCGCGCGTGGTGATGGAGAAGCCGCTGGGTACGTCGCTGGCAACCTCGCGTGAAATCAACGACCAGGTGGGCGAGTTCTTTGAGGAGTGTCAGGTTTACCGTATTGACCACTATCTGGGTAAAGAGACGGTTCTGAACCTGCTGGCGCTGCGTTTTGCCAACTCCCTATTTGTGAACAACTGGGACAACCGCACTATCGACCACGTGGAAATTACCGTGGCGGAAGAAGTGGGCATCGAAGGCCGCTGGGGCTACTTCGACCAGGCCGGCCAGATGCGTGACATGATCCAGAACCACCTGCTGCAAATTCTGTGCATGATTGCCATGTCTCCACCGTCAGATCTGACGGCCGACAGTATTCGTGACGCCAAAGTGAAAGTGCTGAAATCACTGCGCCGTATTGACCGCTCCAACGTGCGTGAGAAAACCGTGCGCGGCCAGTACACCGCAGGTTTTGCCCAGGGGAAAAAAGTCCCTGGCTATCTGGAAGAAGAGGGCGCGAACAAGTCCAGCAACACCGAGACGTTTGTGGCGATCCGCGTGGATATCGACGACTGGCGCTGGGCCGGCGTGCCGTTCTACCTGCGTACCGGGAAACGTCTGCCGGCAAAATGCTCCGAAGTGGTGGTCTACTTCAAAAATCCGGAACTGAACCTGTTCAAAGAATCCTGGCAGGAACTGCCGCAGAACAAACTGACCATCCGTTTACAGCCGGACGAGGGTGTGGATATTCAGATCCTGAACAAAGTGCCGGGTCTTGATCACAAACACAACCTGCAAACCACCAAACTCGACCTGAGTTACTCTGAAACTTTCAACCAGACGCATCTGGCTGATGCTTACGAGCGTCTGCTGCTGGAAACCATGCGTGGTATCCAGGCGCTGTTCGTCCGCCGCGATGAAGTGGAAGAGGCGTGGAAGTGGGTGGACTCAATCACCGAAGCGTGGGCAGCCGACCAGGACGCGCCAAAACCGTATCAGGCGGGAACATGGGGACCTGTCGCCTCCGTTGCGATGATCACCCGTGATGGCCGCTCCTGGAACGAGTTTGAATAACCCCTATCTCTAGCCCAAAGGTGTTATTTTACCGGTAACATGATCTAACACAGCAAGTGGCATAATTTTTAATCTTTTAAGCTCCGCGTGGATTCACCCGCGGAGCTTTTTTTATTACACTCCCTTCAGACATTTTGCCCCTGTGCTCCGGATATCAGGCGTTTCAGCGTTGTTAACAACCGTCAGAAACTGTGTAAACTCCCGAGCCTGGACAGATAAATTAGAGGAGCTTTTATGAATCCGACATTGTTACGCGTAACACAACGCATCGTTGAACGTTCGAAAGAGACCCGTGCTGCCTACCTTGCCCGCATCGAACAGGCGAAGAGTGAAACGGTCCATCGCTCACAGCTGGCCTGCGGGAATCTGGCCCACGGCTTTGCCGCCTGCCAGCCTGGTGATAAAGACGCGCTGAAAAGCATGCTGCGTAACAATATCGCCATCATTACCTCCTATAACGACATGCTTTCAGCCCACCAGCCGTATGAGGTTTACCCGTCTATCATCCGCAATGCGCTGCACAGCGTGAACGCGGTGGGCCAGGTTGCAGGCGGCGTGCCGGCCATGTGTGATGGCGTGACTCAGGGACAGGACGGTATGGAGTTGTCCCTGCTGAGCCGCGAAGTGATCGCCATGTCGGCGGCAGTGGGCCTCTCTCACAATATGTTTGATGGCGCGCTCTACCTGGGCGTATGCGACAAAATCGTCCCGGGGCTGGTGATGGCCGCGCTGTCGTTTGGCCATCTGCCAGCGATTTTTGTGCCGTCAGGCCCGATGGCAAGCGGTCTGCCAAACAAGGAAAAAGTCCGTATCCGCCAGCTGTATGCCGAAGGAAAAGCGGACCGTCAGGCGCTGCTGGAAGCGGAAGCCGCGTCCTATCACGCGCCGGGCACCTGTACGTTCTACGGTACGGCTAACACCAACCAGATGGTGGTGGAGTTTATGGGGATGCAGCTACCGGGCTCGTCGTTCATCCAGCCGGATGTGCCACTGCGTAAAGCGCTGACCGAAGCCGCAGCCCGTCAGGTGACGCGTCTGACCGGTAACGGCAACGAGTGGATGCCAATGGGCAAAATGGTCGATGAAAAAGTCATCGTCAACGGGATTGTCGCCCTGCTGGCGACCGGCGGTTCAACCAACCATACCATGCACCTTGTCGCGATGGCGCGCGCGGCGGGCATTCTGATCAACTGGGATGACTTCTCCGAGATCTCCTCCGTGGTACCGCTGATGGCGCGTCTGTACCCGAACGGTCCGGCGGACATTAACCACTTCCAGGCCGCGGGCGGCGTGCCGGTGCTGATGCGCGAGCTGCTGAAAGGCGGCCTGCTGCATGAGGATGTCAACACGGTGGCGGGCTTTGGCCTGCATCGCTATACCCTTGAGCCGTGGCTGAACATCGGTGAGCTGGACTGGCGCGAGGGGGCGAGCAACTCGCTCGATCCTCAGGTTATCGCCACCTTCGAACAGCCGTTCTCTCCTCACGGCGGCACCAAAGTGCTGAGCGGTAACCTTGGGCGTGCCGTAATGAAAACTTCTGCCGTGCCGGAAGAGAATCAGGTTATCGAAGCCCCGGCGGTGGTGTTTGAAAGCCAGCACGACGTTTTACCTGCCTTCGACGCGGGTCTGCTTGATAAAGACTGCGTAGTCGTGGTGCGTCATCAGGGACCAAAAGCGAACGGGATGCCAGAATTACATAAACTTATGCCGCCGCTTGGTGTATTATTGGACCGCCGTTTCAAAATTGCGCTGGTGACCGATGGACGCCTCTCGGGGGCATCCGGTAAAGTGCCTTCAGCGATTCATGTCACCCCGGAAGCCTACGACGGCGGCCTGCTGGCGAAAGTCCATGATGGAGACATGATCCGCGTTAACGGTCAGACAGGCGAGTTAACCCTGCTGGTGGACGAAGCAGAGCTGGCGGCGCGTCAGCCACATATTCCTGACCTGAGCGCATCCCGCGTGGGTACCGGACGCGAGATGTTTGGTGCGTTGCGTGAGAAACTCTCCGGTGCGGAGCAGGGCGCAACCTGTATTACGTTTTAAGACGACTTGATTTTAACGATCTGGCGAGAGAAAACTCTGATGAAAAACTGGAAAACAAGTGCAGAAGCAATCCTGACTACTGGCCCTGTCGTGCCGGTTATTGTGGTAAACAAACTGGAGCACGCTGTCCCAATGGCGAAGGCGCTGGTTGCGGGTGGCGTTCGTGTTCTGGAAGTGACCCTGCGTACTGCCTGTGCGATGGATGCGATTCGCGCTATCGCCAAAGAAGTGCCGGAAGCGATCATCGGTGCTGGTACGGTTCTGAATGCGCAGCAGCTGGCGGAAGTGACCGAAGCGGGCGCACAGTTTGCCATCAGCCCGGGCCTGACCGAGCCGCTGCTGAAAGCCGCAACCGAAGGTTCTATTCCGCTGATCCCGGGTATCAGCACCGTTTCTGAACTGATGCTGGGCATGGACTACGGCCTGAAAGAGTTTAAATTCTTCCCGGCTGAAGCGAACGGCGGCACCAAAGCGTTGCAGGCGATTGCAGGCCCATTCTCCCAGGTGCGTTTCTGCCCAACGGGCGGCATCTCTCCGGCCAACTACCGCGACTACCTGGCGCTGAAAAGCGTGCTATGCATCGGTGGCTCCTGGCTAGTTCCGGCGGATGCGCTGGAAGCAGGCGACTGGGATCGCATTACTAAACTGGCTCGCGAAGCGGTAGAAGGCGCGAAACAGTAACAAATGCTCAATGCATAAAGCAGGCCCTCTGGCCTGATGCTGGTCACTTTATGTGACCAGCATGTATGAGTTCTTCTTCTTCTCCCCACAAACATTTTTAATATCCCTAACCCCCAGGCGTATCATTCTTCATTATTGAATAATCCCTTACTTATATACTTGATGAATAATTCATTCTTAATTTATCTGTGATGAGATTGTCTGGGCTCTTTTTATTTATTTTGTGAATAATGTTACTTCCTTTGAGTCAATTCAACTTGAAGTTGGGTATTTTAATAGGAGAGCGATAGGTGTATTGTTTTTAATAAACGGAATGTTTGTTAAAAGGATAGATAATAATGTCAGGGGAATCTGAGGTGGCTCAACGGCGGGACACGTTAAACAGATATTTATTGTATTTCCCGCGTAGCAAAAATGTTATTTCTGATGTTCATTCTTTTACAGGAAAAGAGATATTAAGCGAGCCTTATCGCTATACCATTCGCTTTACCAGTCCGGATCAAAACATTGCCATTAATGCTGTTCTTAATCAAAGGGCTGAGTTTATTCTGCGTGCACCCAATCTGGAAGCCTCATGGCATGGGCAAACCTCCTGGCTGCCGGTTCGCCAGATTAATGGCACGATCACCCAATTTTCCCGGCTGATGTCTTCAGGTGACGAAGCACTGTATGAATGCGTGCTGGAGCATGAGCTGGCGCTGCTGGATCAAAATTACCGTTCTGCGGTTTACATGAACATGACAGTCCCGGAGCTCGTTACAAAGCTGATGAAGGACAGTGGTCACTTTGACGGCTACAACATTGATTTTGACCAACTGAGCCACAGCTATCCACGACGGGAAATGATCGTTCAGTGGAAAGAAACCGATTTGCGGTTCATCCGTCGGCTGCTGGCAGAGATAGGGATCTGGTTCCGTTTTGAGAATCACAACAAAGTGAAAACGGAAACCGTCGTTATTTTTGGGGATTCTGCGCGTCGTTACAACTTCAGCGACAAACAGATGCCTTATGTCCGACATTCAGGCATGACCAGTTATAACGAATACATCACCGATCTGGAGGAGCAGCACGGCCTGATCCCAAAAAATGTGTTGGTTCGCACCTATAACTACCGTGACCCGCAATCGCCGCAGACGGATAAGACCATTAAAACGAGCGATATTCCCGAAGGTGTAACGACAGGCCAACACTATCACTATGCCGATCACTATCTTGCTGCGGGGGATTTTCACGGTGAAGAGGCGGAAACCGCCGCATTTTACGCTCGTCTGCGTTATGAACGCCTGTTGAACGGACAGAGTGTTCTGGGGGCGACAACCAGCGATCCCGAGCTTCAGCCAGGCATTATGTTTTATCCTGCAGGGCCTGTACCTGACGGGTTTAAGTCCGGGTTTGTGATAACTGCGATGATTATCCGCGGCAGCCGTGCTGAACACTATCGCGCCGTACTTTCTGGGATCCCCTATATCCACGGCTATAGCTTCCGTCCTGAATACATATCCCGGCCAGTGATAGCCGGAACGGTGCCCGCCAGAGTGATGGCTATCGGGGGAGATAAAACCTATGCCGGACTTGATGCGGTTGGGCGCTACCGGGTTAAGTTCGATTTTGACCTTGATGAAAAACGGGTCGGATTTGAAAGCGCCCTGGTACGCCTCGGCAGGCCGTACGCCGGTGACACTTTTGGTATTCACTTTCCGTTGCTGGAGGGGACTGAAGTTGCCGTAGGTTTTGAAGGCGGCGACCCGGACAGACCCTTTATCGCCCATGTCATGCACGACGGCAGCCACCCGGATTTAGTCACAAACCGTAACGATACCCGAAACGTGATCCGCACGGCCGCGTTAAACAAGATCCGTCTTGAAGATCGTCGCGGGCAGGAACACATCAAAATCTCTACCGAGTACGGCAAAGGGCAAGTGAGTGTGGGCCACCTGGTTGATGCTGAGGGCAAAAAGCGCGGGGAAGGTGTGGAGGCTCGCACCGACGACTGGATGGCGCTGCGTGCTGCCAAAGGCGTGATGATCACCACGGAAGCACAGCCCCGCGCGGGGGGTAAGCAACTGGATATGACAGCGGCTATTGCACAACTCGAAAAGGCGTTATCGCTGGCGATGACCCTACAACAAAGTGCGCTTACGGCAGGTGCGAGTAATGTGGAAACCGATCGGCAAAATGCGCTCAGCCAGACGCTGAGTCATCTCGCGGAGCCCGGTATTTTGGCATATGGAAAAAGTGGAATTGCGCAGGTTACGCCGGACAGCCTGCAATTGTCAGCCGGGAAAGACCTGATTGCCACAGCGGGCGGGAATGCCAGCGTGAATGTGGTGAAAAAATTCTCGCTGGCCGTAGGGGAAAAACTGTCGCTGTTTGCCCGCAAACTCGGCATCCAGATGATTGCCGGTGCGGGGGATATTACGACGCAGGCGCAGCGGGGCGAAATGCACATGCTGTCGCAGCAGGATTTCACGCTGACGAGCACCGCCGGGAAAATGAACGGCAGTGCCAGAAAGGGAATGCAGTTTGTCTGCGGGGGCGGCGGGATCCGGATCAGCCCGACCGGACTGGTCACGATTTTCTCGCCGACGGGCATTGAGCTCAAAGCGCCGAGCCTGAAATACGACGGTCCGGAAAGTGTGTCGGTACCGACGCCATCCTTTGACAAAGGCGCCTTTAAACTTCGCTACAAACTGCACGCCGGCGATGATCCGGAGCAAATTCTGGCAAACAAAAAATTCAGGCTGACCAGTGCATCCGGTCAGGTGGTGGAAGGCGTGACGGACAGCTCCGGTCGTTCAACACTGCTCGATGCTGACGACCTCGACAGCTATAAAATGGAGATAATGGAATGACGGAGGCGAAGACAAAACCCTACGCTCCACGGGTGGTATCAGAAGGCGATATTCCGGTACACAAAACCCTGGGCGAAGTCGCCCAGACGCGCAACGTCGGGATACCGCGCCCGATGCCCGGCATTGTGATCCTCGTCCATGGCGTGAACGACGTGGGTGAAGCTTACCAGAATCAGGAGAAAGGAATACTTGTCGGGCTGGGTAAGCGACTCAACCGGCAGGATTTTTACGCCCACGAATGGAAAGACTACAGAATTATCACTCCCGGGCGTTCTCCCATCATCCCGTTTTACTGGGGATATAAACCGGTTACGCATGCTGACTACCGGGCGGACCAGAAGCGCTACCGGGAGGAAGTCGGGAAGCTGAGTGACAATGCGCATCTTCCCTATGATGCGTACCAGGAAGATAACGAGACGAATAAAAAGTCGCTGGGTAATGACGGGAAAGGGCCGTTTCAGTACCAGAACGATAACTTTAGGAACGCACTTGATACGAGTTTTGCCAAGGGGGGCGGGACCTTTGCCAACGCAACGACGACGATCCCGGATATGCTGGGACCCGGCGCCGGTGGCTTCGGCGTTGCCGCTGCGGGATTTGCCTCGCTGCACTTCAATGATGGCGATTTTACCCATCCCATTTATGAAAACCCGCACCGCATTTACCAGTTTTTTGCCGCTCAACGGCTGGCGGATTTGATTTTAACTATCCGCCGAAATCCGGTCACAGCAAATGATGTTATCAACGTAGTGGCGCATAGTCAGGGCACTATCCTTACCATGCTGGCGAATATGTTGGTCAAACAAGAGGGATTAAAGCCTGTCAACTGTGTCATTCTTAATCACTCACCGTATTCTCTTAAGTCGCGCGTGGCTGAAAATATTCAGCCGGGTTATCAACAGACCGACGATGCCAGACAGCAGACATTTAAAAATTTCTGTCGCCTTATGCATACGCAATGGAAAGGTGGCGGGAAAATAGTAGAGAGCGAATTACTGGCTCTGGAGGCCTCCTGTACCCTGCGTAAACCTTCCGATAATCCGCTACGAACGGATGACAGATATTGCCGAAGCAACGACGGTAAAGTGTATAACTACTTTTGCCCGAATGACGGCGTCGTGTCGCTGGAGAATGTGCAGGGGGTTGGCTGGCGGGGCATTCCTCAGAATATTGCCAGTGATATACCGAATCTGTTTCAGCGCGTGTTTTACCAGCATGGTGAAGTAGGAAAAATCCCTGACGCTAACCCCTTTGAGCTACCATCGCGAAATGAGGGGGATGCAAAATATGCCTTTCTCACGAACGCCAGTTACAGCGCTCGCGATGTGTTGATAAACGGTGAGGAGTTACCGGAACCGTTTATTTTCAAACTCCAGGGGGAGGATAATCACCCGGATAACGATCCTAAAACCAGTGATAAACCGTATACCTATTATGTCGATCCGGACAGCCCGGACGCCTACATTTCCTATTCCGCTAAAGCCAGCGCCATTAAGCGCACAGTAACGACAACCTTTGCTGTGAACCGCTATCAAAATATTGGCTGGCAGCCCGGTCACGTTTTATCTGCTTCAGAGCTTAAAGAAGAGAGTTTTGAACGAAAGCATGAGGTTATTTATGGTGAGGTGTCAGGTTCGCGAGATTTTCAGTTAGTCACACTTACCTGGAAGAAAACACCGGAAGAACTGCAAGCGGAATGGCAGAAAATCGACCCGGTAGGCTACAGCCAGCACTCCTCTATTGTGATGAGTGAATTTGTGCCATCGCACGCTATGGCGTTTGATTTGGCTATTGGGCAGTGCAAATCATTCGATTATCAGGCGGGGAAATTTTGGGAAGGGTTGCTACATCGGGCAGACTGGCGCGATCCGCAGAACGGCAATGCCGATGCCAGAGAATATTATCGTTCGGGAAGGTTGCCAATTGCTGAGACGAAAGACTTCATGAACAGACCTGACGAAGTGCTTCCAAAGAGCACTTACGGTGTGAAAAATCAGTTTAACAAACATACCTCTTTCAAGCCTTCTCACGATCAGGTTTCAGGAAATCAAGAATTGAAAAGCCTCCAATGGGATATGCCAAAACCAATGAGTGACAGTCAACTGGCGTAAGGACAAAACATGAAAGGATTATGTACCGTTGTCGCAGCTACGTCCGTTGTGCTGGCAACCGGATGCCAGGCGAAAGAACCGCCGACACAGGTTGTTTACCGGTTCGATGATCATCGTTATCTTGAGTTAAAAGGCTGGGGCTGTGAAGGCCAGCTCTGGTATACAGATACGAAAAGGGGTATTCATTCACAGCCTTATTTTCAATTTTATCGAGTATTTACCCGTAAGTTTATTCATCCATCAGAACGATATATCTCAATTCCTAACTGGGAGGTGGATGGGTTTCATGTATCGAAAGACTATGGCGAAACATGGAAAGCTGTCGGTTTTTCCCCAGCGGGTAATGAACCAAATGGAGATAACAGAGCACCCGCAGAAGATGCAGTGTCTTTCACCGTCGTCAACGATCAGGGCTTTCTACTAACCAAGCACCGGCTGTACATGTCGTCAAAACCATTTGAAGACCCGCGCATTCTGCCCGGTGGGCTGGGGATTACCTATACCGTGGATGACGGAATGGGAAATAAAGTCAGAGGTAAGCTGGAACCCGGTTCTTCTGGCCCTGCTTGGGGGCTGGATTACATCACCAAAGAAGGTCTGCACGAAGATATAGCTCAATTTAAGACAAACTATCAGGACCTACCTGACAGCGTACCCGAAGTGAAGGAGTACACCGGCTGGGATCATATGCGCTGTGATATGGATGCGGGGCGATAACTGATGAAAGGATTATGTACCGTTCTCGCAGCTACGTCCGTTGTGCTGGCAACCGGATGCCAGGCGAAAGAACCGCCCACACAGGTTGTTTATCGGTTCGATGATCATCGTTTTCTCGAATTGAAAGGCTGGGATTGTGAAGGCGAACTCTGGTACACGGATACGAAGCGAGGCATTCACACCGAACCCGTTAGTCAGTTTTATCGACTCTTTACCCGTAAATTTATTCACCCATCAGAGCGATATATTGCTCTGACGGGATGGGGAGTGAGTGGATTCATAGTATCTAAGGACTATGGGAAAACGTGGCACTCCGTAGCGTTCTCACCAAATCATAATGAACCCAATGGTGATGACTACGCGCCGTATGAGGATATTATTTCTTTCACCGTCGTCAACGATCAGGGCTTTTTACTAACCAAACACCGGCTGTATATGTCGTCAAAACCGTTTGAAGACCCGCGGATTCTGCCCGGCGGGCCGGGGATTGCCTATACCGTGGATGACGGAATGGGAAATAAAGTAAGCGGGAAGCTGGACCCCCGTTCCCCTGGCTGGGCGTGGGGAATGGTCTACATGACTAAGCAGGGGCTCGAGGGCAGCACGCAGCAACTTAAGGCTAACTGGCAAGATTTACCCGACAGCGTACCCGACGTGAGGGGCTATACCGGCTGGGAGCACATGCAATGCAACATGGATGCGGGAAAATAGGGAGATAAAGCGATGAAAGGCGTCATTAGGTTAAACGATCCGCTGATAAGCGGAGGAAAAGTCACTAAGGCCTCTGGGGCAGACTTTATGGGTCAGCCCGTGGCCTTAAAAGATGATCTTGTGCAGTGTCCGCTCCATAAAGGGACGTTCCCAATCACTGAATGTCACCCAACCTGGACCATGCATGGCCGTGGGGTTGTGGTAGATGGCTGTCGCGCGGCGTGTGGATGTGAAATCAAAAGTACCTTACCTGTGGCGGGAGCTTCGTAATGCGCGCGTGGTGGCTATACAAAAAACAGCCAGACCCGAATTCCACTGTGCCAGTCGTCATGATTGTTTTCCTCTATGTGATAGCCGTCGCAATGGGCCTCGCGATCCGGGCTCTCACCTGGCCTGAACAGGAACACGTTACGGCTCTCTTTTTTGTGCCTTCAGTTATTCTGCCCATCTGTGTTGTGTCGTTGCTAGTTTTTACAAGTTTCATATTTCATGACGCCAACATTCATTATGCTGAAACCCGAAAATTCATAGCAAAAGAGCAAGAGATTAATTTAAAGGCGTATGCGCGAAAAAATATCGCTATCGCAGCATGGTCTTCAATAACCCCCCTGGAGCAACCCGCGCTGAATATGTTGAAACTGGAAGGCGAATTTCCGCTGGCACCGAAAACGCCGGTTAATATTCAGCTGGAAGATCGCTTCGACCAGACCAGGAATGAACAGATGTTTTACCGCTTACTGGATCCGATGGCAGAAAAATTGAAGGACTATAACTACCGTATTTTTGAAACCGTTGTCTGGGTTCACGGAGGGAGTGGATCCTGCATTGATGAACTGAGGCGCACTCTGGAGCGGTTGGGTATTGAAACGGCCAGCACGTGTAAAATTGAGTACAGCACAGAATGTCCTGACTACGCGATCGTTAGCCAATGGATGAACTTATCTGATTACAGAGTTGAAAACCGGTTGATTGTTATCGTTGATTTACATGAAGAAAGCGGCGAATCAAAGAGCATGGAAAATGCATGTGCATTCCTGCTGACCAGTCATTATGTCCGGGAGGAGGGCGAAAAACCGGTATATTTATATCAGCCTATGTCTGACGTGACTGATGTAGAGGACAAAATGGCGGTCTTCCTTGAGACGGGGTCGGTACTTACGCCGAAAAATCTCTGGTATACCGGGCTATCCCGTATTGAAAAATATCCATTAATGCAGGCACTGGACAAAAAAGCGCTCACGGTGGAACGGCTGGATATCGATGCCTCTCTGGGCGCAAAGAGTGCCGGGTATCGGTGGCTGGCTCTGGCATTTGCGGCGGATGCGGTAAAATATGCCCAGGGGGAGCAACTGGTAGCATATTCAGACAAAAACAAATTTTGTATTACTGCGCTTTCCTCCATGAAGACAGCTATCCCAAAAAAACTTACCTGGTGTAACTGGAGTAATCCCCTTTATCCTGCGGGGATGGCGGCTTTATTCTGCGTGTTATCCCTCATTGCCTATCGTATCAGTTTCCTGGCGCAAAACGATCCGCCAGCAATCTGGGAACTGATTGCGAGCATAATCATTCCCTTCGTTATTTTTATAGGCCTCGGTAGTTTTGTTTTCATCTCGAAAACGAATGAAGCCTACGAGGACATGGAATACGAATGGAAGCGATAGAAACGAAACAACGTTAATCATGCTATGTGGCTGGTCGCTTAGTTGACCAGCCTTTAGTTATTTACCCTGTCACTTTTACCGCAGTGGCCGCTATTTTCGCTCTCGCGACGGCTTCGTCCACGTTTTCCCCGGTTGCTAATGCCACGCCCAGACGACGGCTTCCGTCGATCTCCGGTTTGCCGAACAGTCTGACCTGTAAGCCTGCACCAACCGCACCTTCGACGTTATCAAAGGTGACATTCTGGCTGGTCAGCTGCGGCAGGATCACCGCCGAGGCTGCCGGGCCGTACTGACGGATGCCGCCAACCGGCAGGCCGAGGAAAGCACGTACGTGCAGCGCGAACTCAGAGAGATCCTGCGAAATCAGTGTGACCATCCCGGTATCGTGCGGGCGAGGGGAGACTTCGCTGAAGATCACCTCGTCGCCGCAAACAAACAATTCCACGCCGAACAGGCCGTAGCCGCCCAGCGCCAGCACCGTTTTGCGGGCGATCTCCTGCGCGCGTGCCAGCGCCAGCGCGCTCATTCGCTGCGGCTGCCAGGATTCGCGATAATCGCCGTCTTCCTGGCGATGACCAATCGGGTCGCAGAAATAAACACCGTCCACGGCGCTGACGGTGAGCAGGGTAATTTCAAAATCAAATTTCACCACGCCTTCTACGATGACGCGCCCGGCACCGGCACGGCCGCCCTGCTGGGCATAGTCCCAGGCTTTGTCCAGCGAGCTGCTGTCGCGGATAAAGCTCTGCCCTTTGCCAGAGGAGCTCATTACCGGCTTAATGATGCACGGGTAGCCAATCTCCTCTACGGCCTGGAGAAACGCAGCTTTATCCCCGGCAAAACGGTAGCTGGAGGTCGGGAGCTGTAATTCTTCTGCCGCCAGGCGACGAATGCCTTCCCGGTTCATGGTCAGTTTTGCCGCTGTGGCACAGGGCACCACGCGCTGGCCTTCCTGTTCAAGGGCAACCAACATCTCAGTGGCAATGGCCTCAATTTCAGGTACCACGAAATCCGGTTTTTCGTCGGCAATTAACGCCCGCAGGGCATTACCGTCAAGCATATCGATGACGTGCGAGCGATGCGCGACGTGCATGGCGGGCGCATTCGCATAACGGTCCACCGCAATCACTTCCACACCCAAACGCTGGCATTCAATGGCCACTTCTTTACCCAGTTCACCCGATCCCAACAGCATGACGCGCGTCGCGGCAGGACGCAGAGCGGTTCCTAAACGAGTCATAAAAATCCCCCTGAAAAAGATGCGGGCAGTATAAACGAAAACGTTTGCGTCTGTCTTGTATAGGGATAACCCGGACAGGGGAGAAATTTGCGCTTCTTTAGCACTGACAGACATTTCCTGACACCCGCTCGCTTAGGCTGTGAAGGTTACGCACTGTTACGTGAGGAAAAATATGTCAGGCTGGATGAATCAACTGCAATCCCTGTTGGGACAAAAAGGCTCGTCGTCCGGCGAGCAGGGTCTGAGCAAGCTGCTTGTGCCGGGTGCGCTCGGCGGGCTGGCCGGTTTGCTGGTTGCTAATAAATCATCGCGGAAACTGCTTACCAAATACGGTACCGGCGCGCTGCTGGCGGGCGGAGGGGCTATTGCAGGCTCCGTCTTATGGAACAAATACAAAGACAAGGTGCGCAACGCGCATCAGGATGAACCGCAGTACGGGAAGCAGGTATCGCCGTTAGATTTACGCACCGAGCGTCTGATCCTCGCCCTGGTCTTTGCAGCCAAGAGCGACGGGCATATTGATGCCAGTGAACGTGCCGCAATTGAACAGCAGATGCGGGAAGCGGGCGTTGAGGAGCAGGGCAGGGCGCTGGTGGCGCAGGCCATCGAACAGCCGCTCGATCCGCAGCGTCTGGCGCAAAGCGTGAAAAACGAAGAAGAGGCACTGGAACTCTATTTTCTGAGCTGTGCTGCCATCGATATCGATCACTTTATGGAGCGCAGCTACCTGAACGCCCTGGGTGATGCGCTGAAGATCCCACAGGACGTTCGTGAGGGAATTGAGCAGGATATTCAGCAGCAGAAGCAGACCCTCGCGGGCTAGAAGGCCATGTTTCGCTTGCATCATACGCGTGTTTTGCCAACCTTATAGGATGTAAAACGAAAAAGTAAGAATGCCATGCCTCCAAAAGCCCGACGTACTCCTTATGCGATCACCACGCATGGCGATACGCGTATCGATAACTACTACTGGCTGCGGGACGATTCTCGTTCCCGGCCAGAGGTGCTCGACTATCTGCACGAGGAAAACGACTATGGCCGCCAGGTCATGGCCAGCCAGCAGGCGCTTCAGGATCAGCTCCTGAACGAAATGGTGCAGCGTATCCCCCAGCGTGATGTCTCTGCCCCGTGGTGCAAAAACGGTTATCGCTATCGCCATATTTATGAGCCGGGAAACGAATATCCCATCTACCAGCGCCAGTCTGTGCTAAGCGCCGAGTGGGACGAATGGGAGATCCTGCTGGATGCTAACAAACGTGCTGCCCACAGTGAGTTTTATACGCTGGGCGGCATGTCCATTTCCCCCGATAACGCCATTATGGCGCTGGCTGAGGATTACCTCTCCCGCCGCCAGTACGGTTTGCGTTTCCGCAATCTTGAAACGGGAAACTGGTATCCCGAAATGCTGGATAATGTCTCCCCCGATTTCGTCTGGGGTAACGATTCAGAAACGGTCTACTACGTTAAAAAGCATGCCTCAACGCTGCTGCCTTATCAGGTCTGGCGTCATACGGTGGGGACCGATTCCGCCGACGATGAGCTTGTGTATGAAGAAAAAGACGAGACGTTCTACGTCAGCCTGCATAAAACCTCGTCTCGCCACTACGTGATTATCTTCCTTGCCAGCGCCACCACCTCTGAGGTGCTGCTGCTGGATGCCGAACTGCCGGATGCCCAGCCGCTGTGCTTCCTGCCGCGCCGTAAAGATCATGAGTACAGTCTGGATCACTTCCAGCACAGCTTTTACCTGCGTTCGAACCGCGAGGGCAAAAACTTTGGCCTTTATAAAACCAAAGTGCGCGATGAACGGAAGTGGGAAGTGTTAATTCCTGCGCGCGATCAGGTGATGCTGGAGGGGTTCACCCTGTTTACCGACTGGCTGGTGGTGGAAGAGCGTCAGCGCGGACTGACCAGTATCCGCCAAATCAACCGCAAAACCCGCGAAGTGGTGGGCATTGCGTTCGATGACCCGGCTTACGTGACGTGGATCGGCTTTAACCCGGAACCGGAATCGTCCCGCCTGCGGTACGGCTATTCGTCAATGACTACCCCGGACACGTTGTTTGAGCTGGATATGGACACCGGGCAGCGTCAGGTGATTAAACAGGCTGAGGTCCGGGGATTTGAGTCGGAAAATTATCGCAGTGAACACCTGTGGGTGACCGCGCGCGACGGCGTTGAAGTCCCCGTGTCTCTCGTCTACCACAAGGATCACTTCAACAAAGGTAAAAACCCCATCCTTGTCTACGGTTACGGCTCCTACGGATCCAGCATGGACGCCGATTTCAGCAGCAGCAGGCTGAGCCTGCTCGACCGCGGTTTTGTTTATGCGATTGCCCATATTCGCGGCGGCGGCGAGCTGGGTCAGCACTGGTATGAAGACGGAAAATTTCTCAAAAAGAAAAATACCTTCAATGACTACCTTGATGTCTGCGATGCGCTGATCGCGCAGGGTTATGGCGATCCGCAACTCTGCTTTGGCATGGGGGGCAGCGCCGGAGGCATGTTAATGGGAGCCGTGGTAAACCAGCGGCCTGAACTGTTTAAAGGCGTTATCGCTCAGGTGCCGTTTGTGGACGTGGTGACGACCATGCTGGACGAAACCATTCCGCTGACCACCGGGGAGTTTGAGGAGTGGGGGAACCCGCAGGATGAAACCTATTACCGCTACATGAAAGAGTACAGCCCGTACGATAACGTCGAGGCGAAAGCCTATCCGCATATGCTGGTGACCACCGGCCTGCACGATTCCCAGGTGCAGTACTGGGAGCCCGCGAAATGGGTGGCGAAGCTGCGTGAGCTAAAAACTGACGATAATCTGCTGCTGCTGTGTACCGATATGGACTCGGGGCACGGAGGGAAATCAGGGCGATTTAAATCCTCTGAAGGGGTGGCGCTGGAGTACGCCTTTTTGATTGGCCTGGCGCAGGATACGCTGCCAGGCCGCGCGGGAACTCAGGCTTCGCCTAAATAATGCTTCAGCGTCAGGCGCAGTTCCGGGCTCATTCTGTCGAGGTTGTTGTACAGCCAGCGCAGATAGCCCGGATCGTTGTCCGCCACTTCCGATACCGGTTTTCCACGATATTTACCGAACGTGAAGGTGGTCAGTAGGGCGGGGCGGCCGGTAATGGTCGCCATATCGTCCGGCGTCCAGCCGGAAATATTCATGATATCAATCAGGAGCGCTGCGGTGATGTAGCAGTCATAGAGGGCGCGGTGATGATGCAGCCCTTCCGGCGTCCGCACGCTTAGTTTGCGCGACTTATACAGCGCCATATTGCTGTATTTGATCCCCGGCCACAGACGGCGCGCCAGCTTCATGGTGCAAATCCATTCACCGGGCATCTCCGGCAGCACGCGGCGGTCAAAGCTGGCGTTATGGGCGACATACCACTGGCTACCGTGGTAAAGAGGGATGATCTCTTCAATCCACGGCTTATCCGCCACCATCGATTCCGTAATGCGATGAATTGCCATCGCCTGCGCACTGATAGGACGGTCCGGGCGCACCAGGTGGCTCATTGGATTGACTATCTTTCCGTCAACCACGTCGACAGAGGCGACTTCCACAATTCCACCCTGCAAATCGCAGGTTTCGGTATCGATAACGCGCAGCATTGATCGCTCCTGATCCTAAAATGCCTAGCCTAATGGAATGATATCCCCTTGCCAACCCTGTCGGCCCAAAGAACCGGTTAACAGCAACTCTCCCTTATCGGCACGCACGATCAACTGACCTTTTTCATCCCATAACGCGCTACCGCTGCGCGCGTTCGCCATTAATACCGCGATGGCGTACTTATGCGCGAAGCGTTGTAACGAACTGATGGATTGCCGCCAGCGTTGCTCACCCACCGCCAGGCTGCTGGTGAACAGCGTTGCCTCTGGGTCCAGTTCCGGGGCGTCAGCCTGATTATCAACGATGGTTAACCGTTTATTGCCAGGAATAACACCCGCACCGTTACCCTGGGGATAACGCCGGATGGTCGACAGGTTAGGGGTGAAAAGCGCGAGTCCTTTCTGTTGCTGGAGCGTAATACCGGCAATCACCGTGATGAAACGTGACTGCGCCGCGTGAAGGAGGGGGGCAAGCTGCAAATCGTCAGGGGGTGGGGGTAAGGTTGTTCCGCCAGGGCCAGTAAGCGAAAGCTCCGGAAAGACGACTAAATCGCACCCATGTGAGGCAGCCTCGTCAATAAAGTGCAGGTGATGTTTTACGTGCTCATCAACACAGTTGTGCCGCGGAGCATACTGAGCCGCGGCAATAGTCCATCGTGACATCGTGACTTCCTTATACACTAAGTCGCTGGGATTTTAAGATTACACCTAAATTTATCAGGGTTTTCTTATCCTGCCACATAACGCGTAAGGAAGTGTAACGGGACGTTAAGCTTATTTAACTTTAGGTTCGTACGGCAGGCGCGAGAGATTAACGGAGGCGAGGCGATGCGCAATAAGACGTTCGCGGAACCAGTCGCGCAGATGCGCGGGTTGTTCACGCTCTACCACTTCAGCCACGACGGGCATGTTGTAACGCTCTTTGAATGCGACCCCCGCGGCGGCGAGATCGACATTCACTTTGTCCATCTCGTCCTGAGGAAGGGCGGCCAGGTTAACGTTCATTTCCTTCTCCTTTTTCTGCGGCGGCAACGTTACCGCGATTGTTCAACGATGACAAGGGAGCAAAGGATGTTCCTCGACTCGTTAATTATACAGAGTTATTCTTTAGCATTCAGGCATAACGAAAAGGAATGATTGTGATGCACTTTACCCCTTCCCGCGTCGCGTGTGCGCTGGTGTTTCTGCTCTCTTCGGCAATCGCGCCATCAGCTCTGGCCCATGCGCACCTTAAGCAACAATCCCCGCAGGAAAATACCGTCGCGACGGCACCCGACGTCATTACCCTGAATTTCTCGGAAGGCATTGAACCTGCCTTCAGCGGCGTCGTGGTGACGGACGCGCAGCAGCACAAAATCCAGACCGGCGCGGTGAAGCGTGACGAGAAGGATAACGCAAAGCTGATTGTTCCTCTTGAGAAACCGTTGACGACCGGCACCTATACGGTGGACTGGCATGTGGTCTCCGTGGACGGCCACAAAACCAAGGGCAGCTATCACTTTAGCGTGAAATAGTATGCTGGCCCTGAGCTACGTAGCGTTTCGCTTTATCCATTTTGTTGCGCTGATACTACTGTTCGGCAACGCGCTATACAGTGTCTGGTTTGCACCGTCTTCGTTGCAGCGCCTCATGACGCAGCGTTTCCAGCGCCAGCAGAATATCGCGGCCTTAATCAGCCTGATGGCTGCTCTGCTGATGTTCGGCCTGCAAAGTGGGTTAATGGGCAACGGCTGGGGTGATGTCATTCGCCCGGCGGTCTGGCGCAGCGTGCTGGGCACGCAGTTTGGTGGCGTCTGGCTGTGGCACATGGTGCTGGCCGCTGTGACCGCGGGCGCTGCATGGCTTACCCCGCAAAAGGGCTCACGGCTGTTACTGCTCGCGATGGGGCAACTGGTGCTGCTGGCGGGCGTGGGACATGCCGCGATGAACGGTGGCGCGCCGGGTGCGTTGCATCGTCTGAACCATGCGCTTCACCTGCTCTGCGCCGCCACCTGGGTGGGCGGTTTACTGCCGCTGCTGTTCTGTATGCGGCTGGCGAAAGGCCGCTGGCAGCCAGCCGCTATCTTTACCATGATGCGCTTCTCCCGCGTGGGGCATTATGCCGTGGCGGGCGTGCTGCTGACCGGGATAATCAATACTCTCTTTATTGTAGGCATAGACGTGCCGTGGGAAGCGCCTTATGTACGGCTGTTGTTGTTCAAATGTGCGCTGGTCATCATGATGGTGGCAATTGCGCTGGCGAATCGGTATTTTCTTGTGCCACGCTTTCGCCCTGATGCCGGGCGGGAACAACAGATTTTTATCAGGATGACACAGGCAGAAGTGGTGCTGGGCGCGCTGGTACTGGCGGCCGTCAGCCTGTTCGCGACCTGGGAACCCTTCTGACAAGGTTTAATAACTTATGAAAAAGACACTGCTTTCTCTTTTACTTCTCACCTGTGCCAGCAGTGCGCTGGCCGCGCCGCAGGTCATCACCGTCAGCCGGTTTGAAGTGGGTAAGGACAACTGGGCATTTAATCGTGAAGAGGTCATGCTCACCTGCCGTCCCGGTAACGCGCTGTATGTCATCAATCCCAGTACGCTCGTGCAGTATCCGTTAAATGACGTAGCGGAGCAGCAGGTTGCCAGCGGGAAAAGTAACGGACAGCCTGTCAGCGTGATCCAGGTGGATGACCCGGCAAACCCCGGGCAGAAGAAGAGTCTGGCACCGTTTATTGAGCGCGCTAAAAAGCTCTGCTAGCCGTCAGGTTTCCAGTAAAAAAAAACCGCAGGTGCTTGTAAAAGCTCTGCGGTTTTTCACATTTAGTGATGTTCTGACGCTTTTTTTCAGACCACTTTTACTGTGGACTGGAAAACCTGACGTCGTCATCTATTCTTAAAGGGCAAGGCGATTGAGCCTGCATTAATGCCAACTTTTAGCGCACGGCTCTCTCCCAAGAGCCATTTCCCTGGACCGAATACAGGAATCGTATTCGGTCTCTTTTTATCTATTTGTTTTTCAAAGGTTTTTTCGGCCTTAACACGAAATCCCCCGAAAATTACTCGAATATTCCATATCCTGTCTAAACCATAACATACTCTGCACTGCGTGCGTCCAGGTATTTTTTGGTCATTGTTAAATTTTTGTGGCCGAGTAAACGCTGAGCAAATTCTTCTCCGCGCTCCTTTTCATAGAGCCTGCTCGCCAGACTTCTGATCTCATGGAAAGGAGGTGGGTTAGGTCCGAATTTTAATCCGGTCGAATCCCTTATCTCTGCAAAGGCCTGGGTGAGTCCGTCAGGAGTCAGCGGCCCCGGCTTTCTTCCCCCGCGGCGGACCGGAGAGTAAAGCATGAAGTCGGAGGGGTTGTTTATCCGGCATCGATCAATGACATCCTGCAACACAAGCCCGGCGACGTCCAGCCTCAAATCAAGGGGGAGCGCCAGTTTATGTCCTGTTTTCTCCTGCGTAACGAAAAGCCTCCCGTCTTTAATGTCACTGAACCTGAACATTGAGATATCCTCCCGCCGCTGGCCGGTGACCAGTGCTAGATCGCATGCGTTTGGCGCCCATTCAGAATGAGTTAACGCAGCCTGGCGGATGACCGTGAACTGTTCGAGCAGCAAGCGTTCTCGCTTAACTTTCGGTGTCGGCGTTCGCGTCGGTTCTGCCGGGTTCCTGTCGACATGTCCTTCCACAATCGCCTCCCTGAAGATGTCCATCAGAACAGACCGTAGCCCGGAAGCCATGCTCTTTTTATCGCAGAGAATGTACGCTTCAAGAAATGAGGCGATGTCCTTGGTCGTGACAGAAGCGAGGGGGATTTTGCCGAACTCTTCCTTAATGGTGGCGATCTGGTTTCGCCTGACCTTCATCGTGTTTGGTTTCAGCTCACGCCGTTCGAGAATTACCTCGTAACGCTCCAGCCATGCGGCCACTGTGAAAGTGGGCACGTCTTTTATGCGATCCAGGAGAGAAGAGGGAAGGTAATTCTGGTCGATGTAGTTGTTGGCCTCAATGGCCTGGGCAACAGCATCCTTGCGATCAATCCGGCCAAGAGAAATCTCCTGCCCGGTCACCGGATTGCGCCAGCTGTAAAGTCTGTCTCTTTTACGATAGGTCAGGTTACGGGGCAGGTTAGCGTCGTAACGTACTGGCCTTTTCGCCATGAGTCAGTCTCTCCAGTAAGGTGCCGCCGGACGGCAGTTTGGTGTGTTTCGGTTTAGCGCGCAGATTCTTCTTGCGCGGATCCACGTAGATAGCGTCAGGCTGAACCTTATATTCCTTTCCGTGCAGCTCCGGCGCGGGATAAATTCGCCCCTCCCGCGTCCATCGACGCAGAGTAGAAAGGGAGGGCGGAGTCGTGTAGACCTCAGCAGCCCATTCCTGCAAGTTGAGAAGCTTAGCCATGAGAACTCCTTAGCCACCTGGCATTATATGCGAGGCCGCGTTGACGTGTTGATTAATCGAAATCAGGTAAAAAGAAGCCCGGCGCGGGGCCGGGCAAAAGGGATCACGAGGTGGCGCTTTCGCACCCAATAGCCAGCTCATAACTGGCTATCAGTTGCGTCATGGTTTGATGTGAAGGCGCGACTCGCCGTCTTTCGGCTCCGGCCACTGGCGAGCCATATTCACCTTCAGCTTTTCTTCAAGCGCCGCGGTGATTTGCTCATCGGTGATACCGGCGCGCCGCTGTGCGTCCCACAGCAGGAACTGCATATCAGCCCATTCGCTGAGGTCGCCGGGATCGGCAGCAGCTTCCAGCGCCTCTTTCGACAGATGCTTCAGCGGCCCGACGGGGCCGACGTTGCCGAAGGTCTTTTCTGACCATTCAGCGTGGCGCCGCCGGATCAGGTTTCTGGTGAACTGCGATTTCTTCGATTCGTAAAATTTCACGCTCTCTCCTCACGCCGCACGCTGGGCGCGCAGCTTCTTCAGGTGTTCTGCTGTTTCTATTTCTTCGGCGATCCGCTCGGCCTGTGCTTTGGTCAGCGGTTCAAATTCGTGCTGAAAGCGGCCCATGCTGGCGATGCAGGTGCGACCGTTGCGGATGTAGTGGATGACTTCGTGAGTAGCGCGGAGGATTTTGCAGGGCGCGCCGTGGGGATCGGCGTACCAGGTATTAGGCTGGATTATCCTGAACATTGGCTGACCCCTGTAGAGTAAGGAATACGACCATCGCTGCTCTAAGTGGGTTGGCGTGAACATGCCCATCGCCGGAATAAATCATCTGAACATCGTCGCCAGTGGTCCCATCAACCGCGGTATCATCAGGAACGCAAAGCCACTCGTTGTCCGCATTGATCAGGCTTAGCTTGTGACCAACAATGATCGGCCATGCGTCAGCTACGTTGTTGCACGGGTCGAAGAAGAATTTGTTACCTGATTTATTCTTTGGCTTCTCGAATTCATATCGGCGCTCATCGCTCATGAAAATATCAGGAACGACTTCTTTGCAGCCTAATGCGAATGCCACAAGCTTATTAATATCTTTGTCAGTCAACTTGCTGTAATCCATCATATCCCCCTCTGCTTATTCTTCAACTCGATGACGCCCTGGCACTCCGCGCACGTCTGGCATCCGGGAACGGCAGCGCGCCGCGGCTCGGGTATTGGTTCGTCGCATTCTTCACAACGTTCAGCTGATACGGCGTTACGGTCGATGCGGTGGGCGGAAAGGGCAGCGTTACGCTGAAGCTCTTCAATCTCTGCTGCGGTATCGATGATATCGGCCATGGTCAATGCTCCCGGAACTGTCGGTTAATTCGGGCGAAGGTAAACGCCAGCAATAAAAAAGGCCGCTTTAGCGACCTGGTGATTAGTGCCTTCATGCTGCACCGCCTTCATTCTTCTCGGCTTCGACCGCCATCTGCTCAAGCCGTCGCGATAACTCGGCGGCCAGCGTCTGGAATTCTTCCTCGGTCGCCACAGGGATCGGCACAAAGCGAATCCCGATGTGCGCGAGGTGGTTGGCTATTTCGAGGCTTTTCCTCAAATCAACTGGTGATGCTCTGTTCATGCTGCACCGCCAACGTTTCGCAGCCAGATGCAGACGGCGCCATCTTCCGTTTCGTGAATTGAACCGACAAACCAACCATCACCGGCTGGGGGTTCGGGCTGCCACGCTGAGATGTCATAACCGTCCACATCGGGATCGACATCATCCTCATCGCGGTACTCCACTTTCCACTCAAGGGCGCTCTTATCCAACCAGGCGTTAAATTCATCAGGTGAGATAGACTCGCGCCCATCGCAAAATTCATCGTAAAGCGGGTGAGTCCAGTAGCCGTATTGGTCGCGTTCGACGGGTAGGGCTTTAAATTCTGTTGTCATGATTAACTCCGTGGTTAGCAAATTCACCGTGATAGTGTTCTCTGTAAACTCTCAGGCTTTCTTCTGCCTCCTCTACGGAGTCAAACCAGCCTATAACAACCCTTTTACCGCCAACCTGACAGCGAGCTCTCCAGCTTTGCATTTTCTTATCCCACCCAACCCCCTTTACCCCTGAAATGCTGTCCTTTCTGACATACTGATTCATCATGTTCTGTGAACGAGAGGCGAGCCTAAGATTTGATATTCTGTTATCCGATCTGTTGTTGTTTACATGGTCAATTTGTTCTTCCGGCATAGAGCCATGAACATAAAGCCACGCCAGTCTGTGAGCTGAATATTTAACCCTATCTACCTTTATGTAGGCATAGCCTGTGTAATCTACAAACCCAGCAACATCACCTGGATGCATGCAATAGGCGGTAGGGTTTAGCCAATAAAAAACCCCTGTTAAGGGGTCGTATCGAAGCACTTCTTTTAGCCTGTTTTGCGTAAGGGTCATTGCTCAACTCCAAACCTTTTGTTCAAGCGGCCAGTTTTGACGACGAACTCCAGGAGGCTAACTCCCAGAGCTTCAATTTTCTTGTGGTGCTTGTTGATGATGGGAGGCACCGTTTCGTTCCAGTTAGGCTTTGGCTTCTTGCGCATGGCCTGCTGGATTTCCTCGGTGCAGCGGCGGCAGGCGGCGCGGATGGCGTTTTCATTTGCTGGCGTCATGCGGCCTCCCGGCGGGCGAGAAGTTTCGCCCCGAAAGCCATCAACTCGTCCCGGTCCACAGTTGCGAAGTGGCAGTGTGTACGCGGGTACGGTCGCCAGATGATTAGCATGCTACCTTTGTTATTTCCCGATACTGGCTTACCGGTGACCGGGTTGATAAATGCCAGCCGCCCGGCGGTGATGAAGCGAACCTCGCTGGCGGTCTGGATAGCCTCCTTAAACCAGCCAACCGATGTGTCTGCCGGAACCAGCATGACCGTGCCGATCTGATTTGCGCTTTCGGTAGCGGCCTTCTTAACGAACGGTGTGATGTCGCTGTATGGCGGGTTCATCCAGACGTAGCCAGGTACATTCAGGTAATCAGCCCAGGGAGTCTCCAGTGTATTCTGCTCGGCGGTGATGAACTTCCGGCACAGTGCGTTATGAGGCGCCGCGGCGGCATCCAGTTGGAAGCAGAACTCAGCATCAAGGGAAGCGAAGAGGGCTGGTGGAGTGCGCCAGAGGTCGCGCTGATCCGCTGGCGTGTTGCTGCCGGTGTAATCGGTCATATCAAACCTCGAAAGCAAGTTGTGGCGTGAACCGATCGCGTTCAGCGTCGTAATTCAAAGAACTTGCAGAGTTAAAGGCTTCAATGCGTTCGACCAGCACCGCAGCGCGTGTTTCTTTGCTTGCCGGCGCGTAGGCTGATTTATCCCACGCTTTGTCGATTCCGATATTGCGCGCCACATTAGTACTGTCGGCTGACGACAGTGGGATGTGTCGGAATATATCGGCGTTCAGCATGCGCAGGCCGTGAAGCTTTGTTATCGGATACCCGTTTATGTCGACAACGTGACGGATGAGATCGCGTAACTTTGCCCGACATGAGCGCGGGCGCTTTGCGTCGTATTCACCCATGCTACCGATGCATACGCGCGGAAATTCCCGACACAGGCGGAAGAAACGTTCATCTGGCTCGTTCATGTGCCACACCGGCGCGCCGACTACTTTGCCGTGCGGCCACTCGGCGATTAACGCGTCGTTCTCTTCACTGGTCCCGCCGATCACGTCAGGGATAACAGCAAAAGCAAAGCGTGGGTGATTCATCCAGCGACCTACAAACGCGTAGTAGTCATTCCAGTTAACAACGCGCTTTTTCGTCCAGAAGCTGAATGCACCGTTATCCAGCGCGAAAGACTGGGTGACTTCGCTGGCCAGGGCTAATTGGCCGGGGTTAGCGAAGGAGATGAAAGCGTGCCTGCCTTTCCATGCCTTCAGGGCGCATGTGTCCGGCGTAATAGGGCCGCCGTGAAAATGAATCATGCCGCCTCCTGCCTTTCCCGATATTCCTCAGCGAGCCGCTGCGCCTTTAATGGATTGCTGACCACTTCACCCCATGGCATTAGCCAGCCGTTACCAATGAAGGGAAGGCACAGTGTGCCAACCCTGATGTCGTCGTGAGCGTGAGTCATAGGATGGACTCCATTTCGTCGATGTAGAGGCCCTGAGCAATCAGGCGGCTACGGCGGGCGGCACGTTCAATGCACTCCTGCCGTCGGCCTTCCTGTGACTGCTCTATAGCGCGCCGGGTGAGCAGGCGCGATTTACCTTGTGGCGTTACGACCTTTGGCTTCGTGACCAGGTCGAATGTCCGGTCGCAGATTCCGTCGTCGTTGATCCATTTTTCCGACTCAACGATCTGCGCTATCTGCCCTGAGCCGCGGGTAATGCCGTTGGCTACCCGGTTAAACTCGATGAGCGTTACGCCAAACTTCTCAGCGATTTCACTACCGGTGACCGGGCGGCCGCGCGTCTGAATCATCCAGATAACGCGCTCACGGAGGCCGGAGAATTGCCCGGTTCGCCCGGGCCGGCGGTAAAAGGGTGTGCGTTTCATGCTGCACGCTCTGTGATTTTCTGAATTTCAGATTCCAGATCTGCAAGGAAGCTCTTAACCTCAGACTCGATTTCGCGCGCCAGCTCTTCATCGAAATTAATGCGCTTCTTGAAATAGGCGAGGTCAGGCGGCAGGCGATCATCGAAACTAACGAAATCACACCATTTCCGCCCGGTGCACATCATCTGCGCATGCATTTGCAGCATGTACTGGCGCTTTGGCTCGCCAGTTTTCAGCGTTTCAAGATGGGTCCAGGTGTTGGGGCATTTGATTTCGATAAGCCCGTCGTCGTTGACAAGTCCGTCCGGGCTGGCTGCGAATCCGGGTATGGTTGGGTGATCGATGAGCCCAACTTCAGTGATTGCCGCATCGAACTCATTCAGGGCGTACATTTCGCGCGCCACTGGCTCAAGTTCAGTGCCGCGCATCATCGCGGCATTCGAGAACCCTTCCTCCAGCTTCCCGGTCAGCCGTTGGCAAATCAGCTCGGCCATGTAGTTCTGGCGGCTGGTGGAGTAGCCCGACTTAGTCCGGGCCATGACATCAGCCAGGCGACTCGCTGTGACCTTGCCGCAGCGCGCAGCAAACCATTCAGGGGTGCGTTGCTCCATCATTCAGCCTCCGTCTTTGCGACATTGACAGGTTCGGCGTTGTCGACAGCAAGACTCATGTCATACATGCGTCGCTTCTCAACTGCGCCGATCACCTGCTTCTCTTCAGCGCTCAGCGCCACCCAGAACTCCTGGTACTTAACGGTTCCAAGGCGCGCGGCGGACTCACCTTTTGCGATCAGTTCCGGGCGGCGGCTATCTGATTCATGGCCCGCATGAACCTCTGCCGTTGTTCCTTCAATTACTCGCTCTGCCTCGTCCTGGTCGAAGATGCCAGCGAAACCAAAGGCCAGACGCGCGCACTGGATCAGCGTCTTGTGGCGAAGCATGCGGGTAGGGTGGGACTGCCATGGCTGAGTGTTGCGTTTGCACTCTCCCATGTACTCGGTGACGATGGTCGGGTGTTTACGGTCTTTGCGGTAAATCTTGCAGGTGCACGCGCCTTCCTCCTTGTCGTAAGAGAACTCCATGCCGTCAAACTGAGGATGCTCGTTGATAATGCGAGCCCATCCATCAACGCCGACGACCGGGACAATCCCGCCTTTATCTGGGAAGGCATAAATCTCTTTTGTCCATGGGTTCAGGCCGTACTGGTTGGCGACGATCAACAGGGCTGTAAACTGCTCGTCCGTGACGTTGCCACCTTTGAACGCTGTATTCTTAAGCGTATTCATCAGGTCTGTACCGGCATCCATGCCGAGGCGTGCGGCAAGTTTCCCGGCCATGGTGGAAAGTGCAGTACTCATTGTTAAATCCCTCAAAAATTAAAACGGGCAGCCGGTACGGTGTTCCCAGTCGTATTCCGCCTGGGCGTAAGCAACTGCCGAAATGAAATCGTTGTAGGCTTCGCCAGCTTTATCGCTGCGAAGTCCTTCGTATGGGCTGGAGTCAATCGGGATCGTGAAATGGAAGAGGCCGGACGGCTCTTTCGGCATCATGTCGATGATTTGCTGCGCCCGGTCGTCGATCCACTTATCTTTCTCGTCGTCGAGCTGCTGCTCAACCCAGCGCCGATCTTCGATTCGGTCGTAAGTGAGATATGCGTTCATGGCTGAACTCCTGAAATTTGGATGTGCAAAGCCCGGTACAAATTGGCTACCAAAGCGCGTGAATTTGATGATTTATTGCTGATTGGCTAAATTCATGACTCCACCATTAAAGAGGTTGCGATCATGGAATTTATTGCTTTCAGTGAAGGGGACGTGGTTGCAATATCAGGTGATGATGATGAATGGCTTGTGGAGCAATTCCATCCTGATTCTCCCGATACTGACGTTACTATCTATAACCTGAGGACTGGTGACTATATTTCTCAGAATTACAAGGATATGCGGCGAAGGATAGTCAGGGTAATCAGGCATGAGGAGTAATTACTGCGTCGAAACCTGACGTCCGCGATACCACGGCATGCCAGCAGCTCTTTTCATCTCTTCGTTGGCTTCCATCCATTTGGCGCCATTGCGCTGCGCTTTGGCGTCACGAGCTTTCTGCTGCGCAAGCCGCAGCAACTGATGATTGATAGTCATACCTTCACCTCAACCTGTTTCAGGAGGCCAGCAACATGCATCTGCCAGCGGTTCAGAGTCAGCTTATCGCGCGGTGCCGATAGCGACGTCAGTTGCCACTCGTTCTCGTTGATCTTTTTGGCTGTGTACTGCTTGCCGTTGTGGGTGACTGTCATGATGCCTCCCGGGCGCGAAGCATTGCGTCGGCAATTAAAAATGACTGTTTAACTATTTCAGGCGCAGCTAATCCCCAAGTGTCAGGGTGAGAGCAGATTCCAGCCAAAGCCTTTGCTGCGAAGTAGTCCCGCACGGTTAAACCTCGCCCTCCAAAATCTTCGCTATCCCATGAGTTAATTTCAGGAGTGCATACGCCTGATTGTGGAAACGCTGGACCGCCAGTTTTGTTGCTCATAAATCCTCTTGGCCTTATCGCGGCGAACGGAACGGTTAATACAAGACCTCTGCGCAAGCGAACATTCAAACAATATTGGCGGTGGATGGCCGCCGGTTGTCATAACGAAACAGGCTCTTTGAACCCGTTTGGGTATGAAAAAAGCCGCTGGTTAGGCGGCTTGATATCTGCGAATGGAAAGAACCGGGCATCGCGTAATTCCGTCTACCCTTTCCCATTTCAAAAGTGGAAGGCGAAAAACCTCAAACGTAACCTTTCCAACATAATCGTTCTGAAAATCCTTTGTTCCCACAGCCCATACCTTTTCGAATCTGCGCTCGATGCAAAAAGCTGAGGACCAACCGAATTTTGAGCCAGCACTGATGGCTTCTTTTTTTGTACGAAATGTGGGGATAATGGAAACAACCTCATCAACCTTAAGGCTAAGGCGATGATTTTCTTTGAAGCTTATGTATATAGAGCCCACAGCCTTACCCTCTGTCGTTATCCGCTGATGCGGGAGAAATGCTTTGGCGCTGGCTCCCCACAATGAAGCAGGGAAGGCCGTCGTCGCCTTGGTGAGCCATTACCTCACCAACTAGCTGATAACCATCTGCCAGCCCAAAGCACTTCGCCACACTCTCGCAGTGGCCGCGCTCATGCCCTTGAGACCTTGTCGCTCATCGCCGCTTATAACCGGTGCGCTTCTGGCGTTCGCGCTGCTTTACCGGCATACTCTTTTCCTCGATTAACCCTGACCAGCGGTATGTCGCAGTTCGGACCTGCGTCTGGCTCTCATAGAGACTCGGGGCCACATCATTACTGCGGCTTGGAAGTGCGGTCTGTCCGCTTTAGTGCTTCATTTGAGTTTCTCCTCTAATTTTTTTATTCAAATTTCAGCTGGTCACACCGGCTCTCCATTGCCCGTTACACCCCTCGCACTCCCCGTCACCTGCTGAAATTCAAGTGGCGGCTCTAAGCGGTCCTCTAACTCCACTTCGCCGCTGGCTAACTTCGCTCAGCTGTCGATGTTTCGTTTCGATGGGGTAAATTTAGCGTGATGCTAAATTATGCGCAATAGCAAAATGCTAAATTCTTGGTGGGTTTTATTTAGCGTATTGATTAATAAGCGATTAAAAATTTACAGCTCAGGGATTTTGGACGTAAAAAAGCCCGCGCGATGGCGGGCTTGAGGGGGTTTGCGTGAGGTTATGGGATGTTTAGTATTTTGGCATCAACCACAACGCCGATAATTTTGCAGTTTCCATTAACCTCTAGCATTGGATATGCGGGGTTAAGTGGCTTAAGGAAGCGTCTGCCGGCATCGATTACAAGCTTCTTAAAGGTCGCTTCGTTATCGCCTTCTAGCTTCGCGACAACCAGCTTTCCGTTGCGCGGCTCGACTTCAGGATCAACAAGTATCGCTGCTCCCTCGGGTATGCTCAGTCCGGCCGGGGAGGTCATAGAATCCCCTTTAACGTCCAGCCAGAATGAATCTTCTGAGCAGTCAACAGTCGTGTCATACCAGCGATCTATCGCTCTTCGGTGATAAGGTTCTACAGCTTCCATCCATTGCCCCGCGCTAACCCAGCTGATAACAGGATAACTTCCTTTTGTCTCGTTCAGTCCTCGAAATGCAACGTTCGAAGGTTCTTCACTGGCGTGTAAAACATCCATCCAGCCAAAAGGCAGATCAAGCGCAGTTTCAATTTTGCGAGCCATCTTATCGCCGATATTGCGGTGAGGGTGTGGTCCCAGTAGCTGGCTAAGCGCAGCCGGACTTGTCTCGATGAGCTCGGCGAACTGCGCCTTGGTCATTCCAGACTCGTGCTGACGCTTCTCGTACAGCGCTTCCAGGTTGGCTTTTCTGATTTCTTTATTTTCCATACCTGCATTGTTACTGCTTTTAGCAAAATGATAAATGCGCAAATTGCTAAATGATGCTTGCGTAGTATTTAGCATAACGCTAAACTCCAAATCAAACGACTCACCCGGAGACACCAATGAGCACTGAACTACACCGCTGGCGCAAGGCCGCCACTACCGACGAATGGGCGCAGCTCGCAAAGTTGGCTAACACGACGCCAGGTTACCTGGACCAGATCGCCTACGGAAATCGCCGGGCATCTCCAGAAATGGCATCTGCTATCGAGAAAGGCACGAAGAATTTTCACCGCCAGGCTCCGGTCCTAAAAGAAAGCCTGGTATTCGCATCGCCGCGTGATACTGCGGCCTAACCACGAAAGGGAAAGCAATGCATTCATTTGCGTATCAACACAATACCGGAATACACCCGGGAGCGGTGATAAACCGCGCTCAACCTAAGGCGGCGCCAGACCACGAAAAGATCCGCGATGCGGTCCGGGCATGGTCGTCGGCGCTGGACAATCAGGACGTCGTTTCGGCGCTGATCATCAACGAATACCGGGAGCAGGGCGGGACCGCCATCAGCTTCCCGGAAGACATTAGCAGGGCGCGCCAGAAGCTGTTCCGCTTTCTGGATAACCGTTTCGACTCTGAGCAGTACCGCGAGAACGTGCGCCAGTTGACGCCCGCAATCATGTCCGTATTGCCGCTGGAGTACCGCAACCGCCTGGCGCCGCAGAACGACACGATGTCGCTGATCGCCTCTGCGATGAAAGAGTGTGCCGAGGCTAAACAGGCCGTGCTGCTGGACGCTCCAGAGCATCAGAAGCTGAAAGAGGTAAGCGAAGGTATAGCGTCGCTGTTCCGCCTCATGCCTGAGCAGGTAGGGCCGTTGATGACGATGGTTACATCGATGCTGGGGGTTATGTGAGAACTACAGAAATGGCGAAAGCCGGTCTGCGCGAACAGAACCGACTTTCTGGTGCAAAAACGAGAGTAGTTGCAGGAGGAATAATGGCAAAAAATCCACGCTATTACCATACCGCTGTACATAAAAACATAACCCGCGACCGCTTCATCCGCTCGGTTAATCCGATTGTGGCAGAGAAGATGCGCGCCATTCTGGAAGAACTGAAACGTAAGGAGAGTGGCCGTGGGTAACGTATCCAATTTAGCCGAAGCCAGAGAGGCCAGAAGGCTCCAGAAACCGCGTACGAATGGCGGTAAGGGGTTTGCCTTGCTGCACCGTAAAATTATGGATGTGCCGTTCTACAAGGACGCTGAGGCGGCTCATTTATGGGTTCATCTGCTCCTGCGCGCTAATCACGAACAGACAATGGTATCGACTGATGTCGGCGATGTGATCTGCGAACGCGGAGAGTTCATTACCGGGCGCAACACACTGGCAATGGAAACCGGTTTAACCGCTGATCGCGTTAAATCACTGCTCCGTAAATTCCAGAATCTGGGCATGATCACCACAAAATCGAACAACCGGTTTACTGTTCTAAAAGTGGTCAAATATGACGAATATCAGTCAAATTTTTGTCCAGCCGATGTCCAGCCAGTGTCCACCCAAAACTCAGTCGTACCAATGCCTGTGGAGGATGTGTGTCCAGCAGATGTCCAGCCAGTGTCCACAGATAACAATATATTAAATAACTCTCTTACTAACGTAAGAGAGTGTGCATCAGCAGCAGAAAAACCAGAGCAGAAAAAACCGTCTCTCAGCTGTGAGCAGGTAGTCGAGGTTTACCATCGCGTACTGCCTGAAGCGCAGAGCATCAGGATCCTGACTGACAAACGCCGGGCTCTGATTCGCTCGTTCTGGCAGAAGGCCGGGAAAGTAACTCAGCAGCTGGATGGCCATAAATTCACCTTGAGTGACTGGGAATCCTATCTGAGCTACATCGCCACCAACTGCCGCTGGATGCTGGAAAACCGCCCAGACCAGCGCACGGGACGCACATGGCGCCGCAAGGCTCTCGAATACTTCCTGAACGTGGATGTGTATGCCAAGACGCGCGAGGGGGCCTGTGATGACCTCTGAAATCCTGACCGTACCTCACAACGTCGAAGCAGAGCAGAGCGTCATCGGCGGACTCCTGCTGGACGACGACAACAGCGAGCGTGTTCAAAAAGTGCTGGCAATGCTCAAGCCTGAGTCGTTTTACAGCCGACCTCACCAGCTGATCTTTGCCGAGATGCGCCAGATGTTCCGCGACAACAAGCCAGTCGATGGTCTGACATTGTTCGACGCGCTCGAAGGCAAAGGGCTCGCGGAGCAGGTAGGTGGCTTTGCTTACCTGGCGGAGATCGCCAAGAACACTCCAAGCGCTGCAAACATCGTGGCATACGCAGCATCAGTCCGGGAAGCCGCAATGGAGCGCTACGGTATCAACCGCCTGACCGAAGCTACTGAGCTGCTGTATTCCCGCAACGGCATGAGCGCTACGCAGAAGTACGAGGCCATTCAGGGGATTTTCACCCAGCTCGCAGACCATTCAAAAACCGGAAGTCGCCGTGGGTTGCGGTCGTTCGGGGATGTTATGGATGACTGGGTAGCGGATCTGGAGAAACGATTTGACCCCTCAGGCGAACAGCGCGGGATGAGTACCGGTATCCCGTCACTCGACCGGCTGCTGGCGCCGAAAGGTCTGGTTAAAGGCTCTCTGTTCGTGATTGGCGCAAGGCCAAAGATGGGCAAGACAACCCTGTACGGGCAGATGGCGATCAACTGCGCAGTTCGTGAGAAAAAGCCTGCGCTGATGTTCAGTCTGGAAATGCCAGGCGACCAGATCCTCGAGAAACTGGTTGGTCAGAAGTCCGGCATTAACCCGAGCATTTTTTACATGCCCGCTACGGATGACGCCGATGACCAGTACCAGGGCGACTACGACGGCGACTTTAAGAAGGCGATCTCCACGGCCGGGAGACTGAGTGAAATCGACATGCTGTACATCGACGACACTCCTGGCCTGTCACTGGCGCATATCGTTACCGAATGCCGTCGAATTAAGCGCGAGAAAGGCTGCGTAGGCATGATTCTGGTTGACTACCTGACGCTGATGACCGCCGAAAAAGCCGACCGTAATGACCTGGCCTACGGGATGATCACCAAAGGTCTGAAGAATCTCGCCAAAGAGCTTGGCTGCGTCGTCGTACTGCTGACCCAGCTCAACCGCGAACTGGAGAAGCGTGTGAATAAACGCCCGTTGCCGAGCGATTCCCGCGACACAGGGCAGATTGAGCAGGACTGCGACTACTGGGTTGGTATCCACCGGGAAGGTGCTTTCGATGACAGCGTGCCGCCGGGAGAAACCGAGTTAATCCTGCGACTCAACCGCCACGGCAGTACCGGAACGGTTTATTGCAATCAGATCAACGGGGCAATTTACGACACAGACCAGCATGCAGCCGCCGCAGAACGCCGCGGGCGTGAGCAGCAGCCGAAAAAGAAAGGGGGGTTCTGATGACCATAACAATCCGTGGGCAGATTCTTGCAGCCCTGCGTAATAACCCGGGCCTGAACAGTGCTCGTATTGCCATCATGATCGGCATGACCACCAAAAAGATTTCCGGCCCGCTAAGCACGTTGTTTGCAGACGGCCTGATCGAGTTCGAAGGCAAGCACGGCCAGCAGCTGTATCGGCTGACCAGCTACGGCATGAAGTACGCACCGGAAATCATACCTGCCATGCCGAAGGGTAATTCGAAGCTGGTGCAGCGCACAGAGACAAACGTGATCTGCCAGGAGTGCCGGAACAGTCCGGCGATGAGAAGGGTATTGATGGTTTGGGGGAGGGTGGGGGTATGAAAATCGAAGATATCAAAAACGTTGCGGTGTTCTTCAATATGAACGGCAAGACAGTAGCGTTACGAATGGATGCTGAGCAGAAGCGGATCGTCGCATTAATGGCGCTGAACACGGCTGATGCTCGGGCAGAACTGATTGAAGTGCCGCACATGACTTTACCAGCAGACCCAGCCATGCAGGAGGCCGCCCAATGAGCAACATCGACAAACAGGCGCTGCGTCAATTAGCCGTGGACGCCAAAGAATTGGCAATCATAAAGCGTTACACGAAAGGTATCGAAGCGCATAAGAAATTCATCGCTGTAATGACTCCCGCAACTGTGCTGGCGCTGCTGGATGAGCTGGAAGCCGCAGAGAAGCGGATTGCTGATCTGGAGGCGAGCCACGGCAACCTTCGTGAGGCAATGGCTGGTATTCACAACACAATCACTGGCGGAGGTGCTCATACGCCGCTGGCAGCCATTCTGAATGCATCCAAACGCGCCTATGAAGAGTCGGCCGCCGCAGCCGGAGGTGACGGTTGATCTGAACTATATTTAATCTGCATTTCTTAGACAGAGGGTAAAGCATGAGGAAAAGGTATCATGTTGAATTTGAGTATGACGATAATCCACATGAGTTTATTGCATTAGTAGATATTGACGATGGAGATTCTGAGCCTGTTATTCTCGGCAAGATTCTCGCAGAAGTTACTAAGGAAGCAGATAGAATTTATGGTCTTGGTGGCCGAGGTGCATTTAGATCACTAAAGGTCTATGAGGAAATTTCAGAGTAGCTATAATCCCCTCAAATCATCGAGGGGATTTTAATGTCTGACTGGAACATAGCAGCAAAGCCGCAAGAAGAGCGCGTCAAGGTTAACGTTGACCTTGCTGCCTCCGGCGTGGCGTACAAAGAGCGCCTGAACATGCCTGTTATCGCTGAGGTGGTAATGCGCGAGCAGCCTAACGAGTATCAGGAGTACTTCCTCGAGAGGCTGCACCATTACCGCGAGCTCAGCTTGCAGTTGCCCAAGGTAAGCGACACGCGTTATGTAGAGATGGCTGATAAGAGTTCGAAGATATAATTTTATGTCCATTGATTTTGTGAGCGAGCCATGAACACAAAATATACCGATGATGTTTTGCTCTCGGCCCTTAGAAAATGTATTGCGTTACGTGATGAATTGAACTCTCTTGGTTTTACCGATAATGGTGGGGCCATTCACTCAGTGGAGCGAGTGCTGGAGTTATTGTGCGTAAGACGAAAATATTCCCTCACACATATTAATAGCCTTAAAAAGTCACTCATTGCTGAACGTACTTTAGGGGCTTCTATGGCCTTATCTGAAGGTCAAAGTGTCCGAATAGAGCACGTTCACCCGATAAGGGAATGGACCAGAAGCGTCATTGATAAGGTTAATGCCAATTGCTCTGATGACGAATTACTGTCGTACATTGATGAGAATTACCGATTAGTTCTTGTTTCAAAGGACGAAGCTAGGTCTCTCGACAGAAAAAACAGAAGCAAGATAGAAGTTAACCGGCTAGAAAACGCGGGATTGGTTTTGGATCCAAAATACCCGCCTATGCGACAGAGATAAAAAATAACAATTTTTGATTTTCTGAAATCAACCCGCCATAATCATGTCATCGGAGCCTGAACAACTCCGGTGACTTCTGCGCATTTAAGGGGACTTAAATGCGACCACAATCTGAACTCCTCACTTTGTCACAGATGCAGAAATGCACCTGCGATATTCTGCATTCTGCGGTTTCCGTTAAGGAGGCCGTATGATTCTGCCAGTAGACGGTATCAAACTCCATCGCGGTAACTTCGCAGCCATCGGCCAGCAGATTCAGCCATTACTGGATGCCGGGCAATGCTTCCGCCTTCAGGTTAAGCCGTGGAGCGAGAAGCGCAGCCTGTCGCAGAACGCGCTCAGCCACATGTGGTACACGGAAATTAGCGAGTACCTCATCGCCCGCGGCAAGACCTTCGCTACTCCTGAGTGGGTCAAAGACGCGATGAAGCACACCTATCTCGGCTACGAAAGCAAAGACCGGGTAGACGTCGTATCCGGCGAAGTTACTACCGTGCAATCCCTCCGCCATACGTCAGAGCTGGAAACCGGCGAGATGTACATTTTCCTGTGCAAAGTCGAAGCCTGGGCGATGAACATCGGCTGCCACCTGACTATTCCGCAGAGCTGCGAGTACCAGCAGTTGCGCGATAAACAGGAGGCATGATGTCTACTCCGCTTTCCCGCGTCATCACCAACGAAATCTTCCGCGTTCCGGCGCGCCGCAAGCGTAAGCCCGCGGTTAATCCGTCCGACATCCCGACGATGAAAGACTACACCGCCCGCCTGGTGGATCAGAAATGGCTGCGTCTCGCGGCACGGAGGGCGCATGGCTAATTTATGCAAAGCGGCACGCGGCCGCGAATGTCAGGTGCGGATCCCCGGCGTATGCAACGGCAATCCTGAAACCTCAGTACTGGCTCACATACGTCTTGCTGGTCTATGCGGGACCGGAATCAAGCCGCCTGACCTGATCGCCACCATCGCATGCAGCAGTTGCCACGACGAGGTTGATCGCCGCACCCGTCTGGTCGATGCGGAATTTGTAAAGGAGTACGCGCTGGAAGGCATGGCTCGCACGCAGGTCATCTGGCTTAAAGAGGGGCTCGTAAAAGCATGAATGAATACCGCATCAGCCTCCCGTGGCCGCCAAGCAACAACCGCTACTACCGACATAACCGCGGGCGCACGCACATCAGCGCAGAAGGGCAGGCGTACCGCGACAGTGTCGCCAGAATCATCAAAGACTCAATGTTGGATATCGGCCTGGCTACACCCGTGAAAATCCGCATTGAGTGCCATATGCCGGATCGCCGCCGCCGCGACCTGGACAATCTGCAAAAGGCCGCGTTCGACGCCCTGACGAAATCTGGGTTCTGGCTCGATGACCAGCAGGTCGACTACTACAGCGTGAAGAGGATGCCAATCGTCAAAGGCGGCAGGCTTGAACTGTTCATCACCGAACTGGAGGCCGAATGAACCACACAGACTTCCTGCGGTACCAGGCAGAAAGCGTTAAGCGCGCCAGCATGCCGCCAGTAGCAAAGTACAGCCAGACCAAAACCAATCAGCCACAGAAGGAAGCCGCATGAACAGTCAGCAACTGGAATACATACGTCAGCAGCTCATTGTGGCGACCGCAGATCTGAGCGGGGCGACGAAAGGGCAGCTGGTAGCTTTCGCCGAAAACGCGCAGTTCACCGCGACGGCGCGCAGCCGGGGGCGGAAGAAAATAACCAACCCGGTCACCGGCCGGAAGGTTAACCCCGACGGCCCGGCGATGAGTGGCAGCCAGTCACGCGCTAAGGGATCATCCATCGCGCTGGTCAGCCCGGTGGAGTTCGGTACCGCGTCGTGGCGCCGGGCTGTGCTGTCGTTGGAAGACCACCAGAAAGCTTGGCTGTTGTGGAACTACAGCGAGAACGTTAGCTTTGAGCATCAGGTGGCGATCACTCAGTGGGCGTGGGCAGATTTCCGGGAGCAACTGGGCGCGAAGAAGGTGGCCGGCAAGACGATGGAGCGACTGAAGAAGCTTATCTGGCTTGCGGCGCAGGACGTCAAAGCGGAGCTGGCGGGTAAGAATGTGTATCAGCACCAGGACTTGGCGGCTCTCTGCGGCGTTAAACCTGATAACTGGTGCCATAACTATGCCTACTACTGGCGGGATATGTGTGTCATCTTTAAGCGGCTTGATGAAGATTCCCTTCGTTGTACTGTGAGAACACGTTCACAACAAAAAGCGACTTTTTCGCAGCAGGGTATTGCAAAAGTCAATTAAATAGCATACATTTCATGTAAATCTGATATCGTTGCCATAGCTTTGATTGAACACTAAATTTTTAACCTCGCTCCGGCGGGGTTTTTTGATATGATACTCCAAAAATAAGGAGAACATCATGTCTTGGCTGGGAATACCTTTTAATTACTTTAACGATTCAATTATCGAATCCACTGCCATAAGTATTAGTAAGTTGCCCGCAATCATTGTAGAAAGTGGCTTCGGTTGGGATTCGGTGTTGGGGTCACTAATTGCAGGGGCCATTCCAGCCTGGATTGCATGGCGGGCCATAAAACATAGTCAAATTTCGCTTAGATACCAAATAGAGATAAGCAATTTTAATTTGTGGGCGCATGAGTTGCGCGATGCGATTAGCAATTTGGTGTCTCGCATCATCAATATATCAAATATCGTTCAGGAAATAGAAGATTGTCCTAATAACTCTGACGGTGAGCGTCGTATTGCTGAGTTGAGGAAAATATTATTTGATATTGGACGTGATATAACTTACCAGTCATCTAAGTTATCTCTTTTAATTCTTCAAGACTTCCCGGACTCTGATCCAGACTATTTGAAGATAAAATCGGTGATTGAAGAGGCTAGGAAAGCCGCTAAAGAAGGTGATCTGCATATCTTATTTGGAGAGAAACTTAATGATAGATGCGACGAAGTTCTGGCTGCAGCAGGTTCCCTCATAACAAAAAAAGCCCTCAACATTTAATTACTAATTAATAGGCTCGCCTCAGCGGGCCTTTCTCTATTTCAGGCCCCGGAAATCACCCTCATCACGCCTTGATGTAAAATTTCAGCCAGAAGGCCTGACCCTTTCAAACACACAGCACCCGCTAACTACGCGAGGTGAGAGCATGTATCGCATGGAAAAAATAACCACTGGTGCTGCCTATGGCGCTTCAGCCGGGAGCATCCTCAACGGCATGCTGAATGCCTACAGCCCCGAGCAGTGGAACGCTATCGGCGTGCTGGTGGGTATCATCATTGCCGTACTGACGTATCTGACAAATCTCTATTTCAAGATCCGCGAAGACAACCGCCGCAGCAGGAGCCGAGATGAACCCGACACTCAGGAATAAGCTGGTGGGTGCCATTGTTGGCGGATCCGGAGCAATCACCATTGCTGCAGTAATGCTGGGTAATGCGGATGGCCTAGAGGGGCGGCGCTATTACGCCTATCAGGATGTGGTCGGCGTCTGGACTGTTTGCGATGGGCACACCGGTGCCGACGTTCGCCGCGGTCACCGCTACACCGACAAAGAGTGCGACAACCTGCTTAAGGCAGATCTGCGAAAGGTGGCAAATTCCATCGACCCGATGATTAAGGTTCTCATCCCTGAGCCTACTCGCGCCGCGCTTTACTCTTTCACTTATAACGTTGGTTCTGGTGCCTTCGCCAGTTCCACGCTGTTGAAAAAGCTGAACGCCGGAGACGTGCCTGGGGCATGCAAGGAACTGCAGCGCTGGACGTATGCCGGTGGCAAGCAGTGGAAGGGGCTGATCACCCGGCGCGAGATTGAGCGTGAAGTTTGCGAGTGGGGCCAGAAATGAGCCGATTAACCGCCATCATCTGCGCTGTCGTTATCTGCCTGCTAGTTTCCATGGCCTGGGCGATTAATCACTACCGCGGCAACGCCATAACCTACAAAGACCAGCGCGATAAGGCGACGGTCCTGGCAAACACATCGGAGGCGATCGCCAGCAACGTGATCACCACGATGAACCTCGTCCGTGACATTTCACAGGCTACCCAGAATGCAAAGAACGAACTGGCCCAAAAAGGCGAGACGCGCATTGTCTACATCAGGCAGGCGCTTGAAGGCGATCCGTGCGCTAACCAGCTTGTTCCTTCTGCAGCTGCTGACAGCCTGCGGGAATACGCAGACAGTTTACGTTCCAGCCCCGGTGGTGCCAATAAGCGCTGACCTGACAGCAGACACGCCGATTCCCGGAATGGCCGTGCCATTCACTTGGCAGGCAAGTCTGGAGTTAAACGCTCAGCTCTATACGGCGCTTGGGCAGTGCAATCTGGATAAAAGCGCAATTCGTACAATAGAATCAGAAAGAGCTAAGGAGCAAGAACTCCAATCTCAACGCCAGTCCAAGTGAAGATGGCTGCGAGGATGATCATTAGCTTTATCCTATTTGGAGTATCCGGTGACCCATACGTGTAATTTTCGGCAATACTACCGTCATCATTGTAACGCTGCGCAACATGTTTCTTGATTTCGTCAGGTTCTCTTTTGCCTATTGAATTTGCAAAGTTCTTAAAGCTGTTGATGAAATCCGAAGTCAAAAGTTCGTTGTTAATGTGATGGGCTGCATGGTTTCTTATTTTATTCATTAACATGAAACCTTTATACGCACCCTCAGGCATACCAAGCTTGAATGCCAGTTGTGCCTTTGATGCGTAATTCATCTGCAGTTTCACTTTGTCGACTGGCTCGTCTGAAAAGAGATCTTTTGAATTCAGTGCACCCGCAAGAAACGCCTCTAGGTAGGTTTCAGAAATCAGGTGTAACCTAAGAAAACAGCCCAAATCATCCTGAGAAGAAAAAGTAGCAATCATTGCTTCTCGTACAGATATGTCATCGAAAATAGTGCGAAAAATTATAGCGTTCACTTTTGCCTCATGCCGCGGAGAAATCATTATTATGCCTCAGGGCTTAAGGCACGTGCATCACTATATTTGGATAATCCCCAACAGTGGAGAAAAAGGCCCTCAATGTCTGATACCTACCAAATCACGTTAACCACCCAAACAGGCGAAACCTTCACGGGCAAGATGTCACGACGTCAGCCTGAGCTGGTAAACGGGTTTGTGCCGCTGGCGACGGAAACTGGACAGTGGCTGTATTTCGCGCCTGCCGATGTGAAGCGCGTGGAGTTCACGCCAGTACTGGCTGACGAGACCGAACAGCCGGAAGAAACGGAGTAACTAAGCCACGCGACGTCCGATAGAGACTGGCAGGGGTATCAATATCTCCCAGAATGGCTGTTGTGAAAATGTCGTGCCAGACCAGTAATGTTCAATCTGGTAGGTATAGACGAGGCACGAATTATCTCTAATCAATAGCGACATATCGCCTCTGTGAACTAAGTTTTCGTCTGCGTCAACTTCGTAAATTGGAGAGCTTGGATTTCGAAATTTAGCCCTGAAATCCTTTGCATTCTCTAGTTTTTCACATGCAAAGAGACACTCGTAGCGAGAAGGGGTGTTAGGTCGCATAGCTCTTCTGTAAAATTCAAGACCCCAATCGATGGAGAAATTTATATCCCCAGCAATGGCAGAGGCAGATAGGAAATAGCCATTACCATGATGTGAAACCCCACGCGGGAACAGCGCTGTTACCATGGCTTGCAACTCTACAGGCTGAATAGATGGCTTCACTGGATTAATAAGCATGCCTTGTGAATAGTAATTTCCTGCATCAACTGTGTAATACGTAGTCATAAGTTACCCAAGGAAAAATTAATGGCACTCACCGACAAGCAAGAAATGTTCTGTCGCGAGTACCTCATCGATTTAAACGCCACGCAAGCGGCTATTCGGGCGGGGTACAGTGCAAAGACAGCTAACCGCACTGCGTCCGAAAACCTGTCAAAACCTGACATCCATTCCAGAATTGCCGAACTTAAAGCGCAACGCAATGATCTGGTTGGCATAAATGCGACATACGTCCTGAATCGTCTCGTCGAAATTGACCAGATGGATGTGCTCGACATCCTCAAAGACGACATGAGTCTGAAGCCAGTAAGCGAGTGGCCTTCATCCTGGCGGAGATATCTTATCGGCTTCGATGTGGCTGAGATGTTTGAAGGCCGCGGGGAAGATCGTGAAATGGTCGGGCTTCTCAAGAAAATTAAGTGGCCGGATAAAGTTAAAAACCTCGAGCTGCTCGGGAAGCACGTTGATGTGATGGCCTTCAAAGAACAGGCGACGCATGAGCATACGGGTAAGAACGGCGGCCCTATCGAAATGGTGACTCTGACTAAAGAAGAGTACAAGGCTGCACGGCAGGAGATGATGGAGGATGACGACTGCTGAGCAAAAGGCTTACGCCCGTAAGGTTGAATGCGAAGAGGATGGGCTTTACTTCGCGCGTTACTTCTTCAAGCAGCGCACCGGCGGCAAGATGATAGTCGCGCCTCACCACAAGGTGATTCAGCAGACACTGGACCGCGTTATTGACGGTGAGATTACGCGCTTAATCATCAACGTCCCCCCTGGCTACACGAAAACAGAACTGGCGACCATCAATATGATGGGGCGAGGGCTGGCACTCAATAACCGCGCTCGCTTCATGCACCTGTCCTATTCGCACAATCTGGCCCTGCTGAACTCCTCGACAGCACGCGGTATGATTAAGTCACAGGCCTATCAGGCTATGTGGCCTATGGCGCTGCGTGACGATGCTGACAGCAAGGCGATGTGGTGGACCGAACACGGCGGCGGCGTTTATGCGTCATCTGCTGCCGGACAGGTTACAGGCTTCCGTGCCGGACACATGGAACCAGGCTGGCAGGGCGCGCTGATTATCGATGACCCGGTTAAGCCGGATGACGCCTATTCTGATACTGTGCGAAACGGCGTCAACAACCGTTTCAACGAGACAATCAAATCACGACTGGCGATCGAGACGACGCCGATGATTGTCATCATGCAGCGGATCCATTACCACGACCTGAGCGGGTATCTACTGCGTGGCGGGAGCGGCGAGAAGTGGCATCACCTGAACTTGCCTGTTCTCATCGATAACAGTTGCAGCTACGAAGAAACTTATCCGGAAAACACCCACGCTATCCCTATTGACCACGGCTTGCCTGATGGCTGGCTGTGGCCGTTTAAGCACAACGAATCGCACCGCTTATCGCTGTTTTCTCACCGGCGCACCGCGGAAGCCCAGTACATGCAGAACCCTAAACGCTTCAACGCGGAGGGGGCGCTGTGGAACGAGGAGATGATCAGCGCCGCCAGGGCGCTCAACATCACTGAAGAGTTGTCGCGAACGGTAATCGCGATTGACCCGCAGGCTACGAACAGCGAAGAAAGTGATGAAACGGGTATCGTGGCCGCCAGTGTTTATGGCACCGGAGATCGCAGGCAATACTCTGCTGATGGAGATTACAGTGGAAAATATTCACCCAACGGCTGGGCGACGAAGGCGATGGAGGCTTACGACATTCATGAGGCTGATGCGATCGTCATTGAGACCAACCAGGGCGGCGACATGGCTGAGGACACTCTTAGAAACGCCGGGTTTAAGGGCCGGATTATCCGCGTCCACGCCAGTAAGGGTAAATTTGCCCGCGCGGAGCCAATTTCAGCACTCTATTCGCAGGGGCGGGTTGCCCATCATGGCAATCTCTACAACCTCGAAAATCAGCAGATGGAATACATCCCAACCACTGCCAAAAAATCACCCGATCGGCTTGATGCTCTCGTGTGGGCAATGACCGAGCTGAGCGGGCAGACAGTCGGCGCAGTTTTCTTCTAAGGAGCATCGCCAGTGAGCGAACAAGATAACGGCCTTCAACTGGCTGTGAACAACCTCGCCACTGAAATGCGGCGAGCGAATTACCTGAATGCCATCGGTATCGGTGGCGGAAACACAAAGCGACCGACGCTTTACCAGGAATTTGGCTACCCACGCACGATCACCTTCAGCGACTTCTACAACATGTACCGCCGCAACGCCGCCGGGTTCGCAGTTGTGCACCGTCTGCTGGAAGGTTGCTGGCAGGACTATCCTGTCATTGTTGACGGTGATGAAGCGCAGGAGGCTGAGGAAACAAACTCCTGGGAAAAGAAAGTCACCAAGTATATGAAGAGGCTGTGGCCGAGGGTGAAGGACGCCGATCGCCGCAATATGGTAGGGCGCTACTCCGCGCTTCTGCTGCAGGTGAAAGATAACCGGAACTGGGATCAGGAAGTCGACACGGCTTTAGTAAAACGACTCGGCGAGTCAGCGCTGGTAAAACTTATCCCGGTATGGGAGCCGCAGTTAACTGTAGCCGAATGGGATAACGACCGTCAGTCTGAAACTTTCGGCCAGCCGAAGATGTTCAACTTCAACGAGCAGCCAGTTGGTGATGAGCCTTTTGTCGGTCCGATGCGCGGAGAACCGGTACACCCGAGCCGCGTTATCCTGTTCTGCGAAGGATCTGAAGACGACAACGTGCTGTCCGGCATCCCGCTGCTGGAGGCTGGATTCAACAAAGTCCTCGATATTGAGAAGATTTCTGGTGGTGGTGCTGAAGGATTCCTGAAGAACGCCAGTCGTCAGATGGTAGCAGAGTTCGATAAAGAGACCGATATCGCCACGCTGAATCAGCAGGCAAAAGATTCTGGATATAAAGACCTCGGGGAAGCGTTTGAGGATAAATTCAAACGTATGAACAGAGGTACCGATGCGGCGGCTGTCATGCAAGCCGGGAGGCTTAACGTCCTCTCGGTTACGCCAGGTGATCCGGGACCAACCTGGGAAGTCACTGCGAACGAACTGGCCGCCTCCGTGCAAATCCCTTTCACAATCCTGTTCGGTCAGCAGACAGGGCGACTGGCGAGCGACGAGGATAAAACGGACTGGGCTATTCGACGCAACACGCGGCGCAATGGCTTCCTGACAGACCGCATCACCGCGCTGCTTGAACGCTTCTGGACGCTTGGAATTATCGACCCGCCAACCAAAGGCGAGGTCACCATCTCCTGGAGCGACCTGCTGGCGCCAGGCGAGAAAGAGAAGATCGAGAACGCGTCTAAGCTGGCCGACATTGTGCAGAAAACCACTGGCTTCTATGGCGGTGAGCCGCCGATTACAGCCAATGAACTGCGCGAAGTTGTTGGGCTTGACCCGCTGCCGGAGCCAAAAGAACCACCAAAACCGGACGAGAAGGTGACTACCGATGATCCACTGGCCGATGACACCAGAACAGACGGCAAAGGTGGGGCTGCCGATAGTTCCGCGCAGCAAGGTTGACCCGACCCGATCGGCAAAGCAGGTGACCGCGATGTTCCGGGATATCGAAGAGCGGTATCTCGGCATCAAGCGAGAACTGAAAGCTCTGTTAGACCAGCGCCTGACCGGGCGAGAGCGCGAGGTAAACAGCCATAACTGGCACTTCCTGTGCCACGACCACGGCGCGGACATGCGGCTCTACCAGGTCAACGCCGGCAAGTTCATCTACGACATGTCGGCGCAGGAACTGGCTGACCTGCTGGAAGCAGTGCAGGGCATTCTCGATGATTACCTGCTGGATGGCGGCGAGCAAAACCTCTGGGCGATGGATTACGTCGTCGCAGAAGCACAGCGCGGCACGCTGGAGGCCTTCAACAACCTCTCGCAGCAGTCGCAGATATACGCCAGCCAGACGTCGCTACAGCAACTTCTAAACAGTCCCGGCTATCTGAATCAGATAGCGGCGGCCAGACTGACAACGTTCAGTGACTGGAAGGTTATCAGTGACACCGCCCGCGGCGACCTGACCAACATCATCACCGATGCAGTAGCGCGCGGCGTGAATCCTCGCGAGACGGCCAGTGTCATCAGCAAGCGCCTCGATGTGTCTATGTCGAAGGCAAAGACCATCGCTCAGACTGAGCAGGTCGGTGCACTGCGGCAGGCACAATGGAGCGAAACCGACTGGGCTGCTGACCGGCTGGGGCTTAACACCGGCCTGCTGTGGCTATCAGCACTCAAGCCCACTACGCGCAGCTGGCACGCCAGCCGTCACGGCAAGGTCTACACCACAGAAGAGGTGCGGGACTTCTACGCAGAGAACGGCAACCGGTACAACTGCTACTGCAGCCAGATTCCGGTGCTGCTCAACGACGACGGCAGCATTTTCAACGAAGGGCTGGAGGATAAGCTGGCGAAAGAGCGCAAGCAGTGGACGAAAGCGGAGGCGGCTTGATGTATATTTATTTGCAGTTTTCTCATTGAGGGTATCGCAATGGCAGTTGCTCCAGAGTCCGGCATGAAAGTTAAGTGGCGCAGCGTCTACTGGCCGATTGGCGAGTGGGTAAATGAAGAGGGTGATATTGTAGAAATCACTAAAAACTTCAGAGCGAAAAGCGACGATGGTGAAATATTGGTTGTAATGAATAATGAAACATCAGGTGGTGGACATGGTGAGCCGGCTATTACATCACCAACGCCATCATTCATTCATGCTGACACGTTAGATTCACTGCCACATCCGCCAGGTTTTATTGAAATCAAATAAATTACAGGTCGCTCAGGCGGCCTTTTTTATTGCCTGAAATCCACCAATGAGGACGCTATGTGGCAATTATCCTATGACCTTAACTTCCCAATCCGTGGCTGGGTTTATTCAAAACCTTTAGAAGTGCGCTGGGATAATGGAAGCGTTGAGGATGTGCGTTTATGCCATTTCTTCCCAGTAAAGCCAACTAAGAAGCAACTCCGCCAGGCTCGCAAAAACAAAATCCATTAAGAGGACACAACGTGAAGCTATCCAGCATCCACGTTAAATCCCTCGCCATCAACGCCTCCAACATCTCAACGACCACCATCAACGGCCAGGAACACTACGTCATTCGTGGTGCGGTCCCGATCGTCGATGACATCGTGATGAATGGCGGCCTGTACCCGGCGGAGGAGATTAACAACAGCTACCAGACGATGGAGCGCAAGTTAATGCCGATCGGCCACCCGATGGTGAACGGCAAATACGTCAGCGCCAACGACCCGCAAGCGGTCAACGATTACTACGCCGGTGCATGGGCTCAGAACGTCAGCAAGGCCAACGACAAAGTCGTGATGGACGTTTACGTCAATAAGGCTGTGGCAGATACCAAGCCTGACGGGAAGCGCCTTATTCAGCGCCTGGACGACATGATTTCCGGCAATAACGCCGACCCGATTCATGTCTCTACCGGTCTGCTGCTGAACAAAGAGCAAAAGGCAGGTGAGTCGAAGCAGAAGAAATACTCCTGGGTCGCTCACAACATGCAGTTCGACCACATCGCGATCCTGCTCGACGAGCCAGGCGCCGGTACGCCGGATGAAGGTGTCGGCATGTTCGTCAACGCTGACGGGCAAGAGGCCGATGTTGAAGCGACGAGCCTCATCGATGCAGCCAACAGCATGAAAGACGGCTGGTGGAACAAGGTGAAGTTCTTCATTAGCAACGCTTCAGAGATGTCCTTCGACGACATCTACCAGGCGCTGCGCATGTCCATCAGGCAGGACGACAAAAAGTGGCGCTACGTCGTCAGTGTCTGGCCTGACCATTTCGTTTACGAAGAGGATGTCGAAAACGCCAAGCCGAAGCTCTTCGACCAGAAGTACCTCATCTCTGACAAAGTCGTAACGCTTGTCGGCGATCCAGTAGAAGTCGTGCGCAAACCAACTGAGTACGAAGTCAAAACCAACGGAGAAACAAACCCGATGAAAGAGAAGATGATCGCCGCGCTCAATGCCGCAGGCGTTAAAACCGAAGGGCTGACCGACGATCAGGTCTGGGATGCCTACAACCAGCAGATGCAGAAGAAAGCCGGTGGCGGCGACCCGGCAGGCACTCCGATGAATGCTGAAGCCATCACCGCAGCAGTAAACATGGCGATCGGGCCACTGACCGACAAAATCAGCCACCTGGAAACTCAGCTGCAGGCCAACGCGGAGAAAGACACCGCCGAGAAGCGCCAGGCAGTGAAAGCCAAGTTCCCGTTCATGACCGAAGCGGCGATCAACTCACTGGCTCCCGAAGCGCTGAACGACATGTTCTCTCAGTGCCAGACGAGTACCGGGCTCAACCCTGCATTCCAGGGTAACGGCGCACAAAGCGAAATCCTTACCATGGAGGCACCTGAATAATGGCTCTCGCTCCTCGTTCCCATACCGTAATCGCGGGCCCGGCCCGTAAGAATGACCCGCAGGTCATTGAAGCGCTCTGCAAAGTTGCAATCCTGCCAGGTTCACTGGTCGAACTCGATGCGACCGGTCAGTGGATTTACCACGCAACAGCAGGCGGCACTGGCGTACCTCTGGTGATGCAGCACAACTACATCGGTGGTGGTGATATCCGTGACGCAGTGCCAGCCGGTGATACTGGCGCGGCCATCATGTGTGAAGACGACGTTGATTACCACATGCGCGTCAAAGCCGGTGAAGTGCTGCTGGAAAATGAAGGCCTGGTGTCTGCAGGTGACGGCACCCTGGCTAAATCGACCGCCCCTACCACTGACCACATCCTCTTCTACTCACGCGAGAAATACACCGTTGGCGCTGAAGCCCAGCTAGTGAAAGTTCGCAAATCAGGGAAAGCAACCGCATGAGCATGATCGTATTTAACAAGAAACTGGTTACCGACTATAACCAGGTAAAACAGGCGTGGAACCAACTGCTGATGCAGCGTGAGTCCTTCAACATCAACCAGAACACTATTTCCGCCCAGTATGGCGGTGCGCTGGAAGTTAACCAGGCAGCGCTTATCTCCAAAGACTACTGGCGTGAAGTGGACAACATCACCACCCGAGTCTTCCGTAATGACGAAGGCAATGGCCTGCTGGATGATCTGCTCGGTCTAGGTACGCCGATTTCTATCGGCAAGACGGCTGCGCTGTATCGCGTTTCCAGTGATGCTGGCAAGGTTCATCGCACACTGACGGGCCACGTTCCGGAAGAACTGGATAAAGTCATCTACGACGAAGTTGGTGACCCAATCCCGATCTTCAACACCGGCTACAGCCGTGAATGGCGTGAGTGGAACGGCATGCAGTCAGAAAACCTCGACGCGATGGCTGATGATCAGGAAGCGCACGTTGCGGCTATTCGTGAAGACATGGCTGACTACATGCTGTCAGGCGATGCGAAGGTGAAGGTGAAAGGGTATGTCGGCGCAGGTATCACCAACCACGCCAACACCAACCAGGTGGATCTGAGTGCGTCTGGTCTGAATATCGACCTGACCACTGCTACCCCTGACGAGATGGTAGCTTTCTTCACCGGCCCGTTCGCGAAGCTTCTGGATGATAACTACGTGCAAGAGAAGGTGAAGGTTTGGGTATCGCCTGACATCATGCGCAACATGAGCAAGCCGTACTCCTCCGCTGCCGGCTTCAAAGAAGGCACCGTGCTGGAGTACATCCTGCGCTACGGCCGCATCGAGTCTGTTAACCAGACCTTTAAGCTGACCGGTAACCACTTCATCTCGTACGTGCGCAACTCGCAGTACATCAAGACGCGCATCGCCGCGCCGGTGGGTACCTTCATGATCCCGCGCCAGAATCCGTTCGACAACTACAACACTCTGGTCTGGAGTGCTGTCGGTCTTCAAATCAAGCGCGATTTCAACGGTCGCTCTAAAGTGTTCAACGCACAGGGTTAAGGGGCTTCGGCCCCTTCTCTACGGGAGAGAGCATGAAAAAGTTAAAGGTCGAGAAGACTGGCTGCTGGGGAACAATTAACGGCGTATTCCAGCAACTGCCAGTAGGTCATGAGTTTGTTGCGATTGACGTTCCACCGGCTTTCGCTGGTCGCGTATCGGTGGTGGGCGAAGTCGAAGAGCAAGAGCTTGAAGTTGCCACGCCTAGCGCTGACGATAAAACCGCAGAGCAGGCTGACCCCTCCGCTAAATCGAAAAAGGCGAAATAACCATGGCTGACCCAATCACAGCGGCAGACGTGCAGGCGTTCCTCGGTGAATTGGGTTACTCCATCCCGGGCGTGCTGCTGGAGCCGATTCTCTGCGTGGTAAACAAGATCATCCCGTGCCTCGATGGCGCGGGGTATGACGAGTGCACCGCGAAGCTGATCCTGATGTATGCCGCCGCGCTTATGGCTACTTCGTCCGGCGCGCGCCGCATCAAATCGCAGGGGGCGCCGTCTGGCGCGTCCCGCTCGTTTGAATATGGTGACGACAGCATTACCTGGCTGCGCGACTCGCTGGCCCGGCTTGATACCAGCGGTTGCACCGGTGAGTTACCGATCAGCGCTGGTAATGGCGTCGGCCTGTTCATGGTGGTCGGGGACTGCTGATGACGTACAAATCAGTTAAGCACGGCCTGCCGCGTTCGTTCACGCGCGTCTGGGTGATGACCGACACCGGGCGGGAGACTACCGGCTACGTCAAATCGGACGGCGAGTGGTTCATTAACTGCCCTCGCATCCGGGCGACTGGCGCGAAAGTGCTGAGGTGGAAAGATGGCTGAACGATATGAAGTGCATGCGTTTAAATGCGATGGCTCTACGCACTTGTTTGTCTGGGTTAATTCAACGGGAGTGAAGTTTTATTCATTTGTCGGAGAGTCATACGGCATCTGCAAAGACATGTTTATGAAAAGAGCTAGCGCTGAACTGATGGGGCGGCATTCAGGATATTTGCGAGGGCTGGTCGGATTAAATGATTCAATCATTGCGAAAGTGGAGACTTTTACCATATGAGCAGCGTTGCGAGCTGGAGTTACACCGCCACGGCGACCATCTGGCGCAAGCTTGAAGGCAATGACGAATACGGCGATCCGCTTGGCTATGCCGAGCCTGAGCAAATCCTCTGTGATTACGAAGGCGGGCTCAGCAAGAAGTTAGCCAGCCTGGGCGCTGAAATCGTCGTTAAGAACACCGTCTGGACAGAGTTCGCGCTGGCGTCCGTCGGTGATTACCTGCTGATTGGCGAGTCAACCGAAGCTGACCCGGTTGTGGCCGGTGCCGACGAGGTGCGTCAGGTTATTCGCTATGCCGATACGTTTGAGCGCCTTGCGGATGATTACGCCATCCTGACGGGAGTGTAGCCATGGGCATCAAAGTACGCGGCGTTAAGCAGTCGAAAGCCGGGCTCAACCGCATCATTAATGACGTCAAAGGGCGAAAGGTCGTCAGGGCGCTACAGTCAGCAATGATAATCGGCAGCTCCCAAGCCGCGCTTTATACGCCGATCGACACCTCAACGCTGCTTAATAGCCAGTATCGGGAGTTGATTAACAACGGCGTTCGACTCACCGGGCGAGTTGGATACACCGCTAACTACGCCGTATTCGTTCACGATCCTAATGTGCCGCAAACCTTCCGCCGCGCCACCGCTCAGAAAGAGTTCCTCACTAAAGGATTTGAAGACACCCGCAGCCAGATTGATGCCGTAATGCGCAAGGAGCTTTCAGTATGACACCTGCCATGTATGAGCGCGTGCGTAACTACTTCGTTGATGCCGGGCTTACCACTGGCTTCATAGTTCAGTTGCTGGCTTGGGACGACACAACGAAGTTAACCGACGCATTCATCGTGTTCCGTCCTAACGGCGGTACCGACATTCGAAATGACCTCGGATCGGACCACTACGTGCTGGTGGATGTCATTTCCGCCAAGGATAAGCGTCGAGCAGCCGCTGAGAAGGCTCAGGAAATCATCAATTATGTTGAACAGAACGACATTACCGACGAATGCCTTGGGCTGATTCAAAACCTCGGCAATGTGCCCGCACCTATCCTGACTGAAGAGGGCCGCCTGGTATTCCGACTCCAGTTCATGTGCGTTTACGGCGAATAAACCCATCACCAACCCATCAGGCTGCCATCCGGCGGCCTTTTTTAATTGAGAGGTACACATGCAAGGCTGTGCTAATGATTTTGGCAAGCTGATCGGGAAAGTAGCTGTGCTACGCATGGCCTTTGGCTGCCCCGATGCAGTGCCAGCGCTTTCCGAGTGGAAGCGTCTCGGCGCTATGACGACCAAGGGCATCGACTATTCGATGAATACCATCAACTCCGAGGCAGATGATGCCAAAGGGCTGGTGGAGAACCTGGTCAACAACATGGATCTGACGATCTCTGGTGAAGGTGAGTTTCGCAAGTCTGATAAAGATAACGAGATCGGCGCGTGGCGTCTGTCGAAGTATATCTTTGACGAAGTCCAGGCCGGTCGTCAGCCCAACCTGTGGGTGCGGTTCGACTTTGCGGGTGAGAACGCCGGTACTTACATCCAGGGTTACATGAACACCACGTCATGGTCTGGTGATTTCGGTACCAACGATATCTCCACCTTCTCCGGCGAGTGGAAGGTCTACGACGCTGACACCGTTGTGTTTGAAGTGGCTGACTCTATCGATGTCACCGGCGTTGAAGTTACCCCTGCAACTGCTTCTCTGGCCGTTGGCGCAACCCAGCAACTTAGCGGCTCTGTTCAGCCAACCGATGCGACTAACAAAGCGATCACTTGGACGACTTCGGCGGCATCTATTGCCACTGTCAGTTCAACCGGCCTGGTAACGGCAGTCTCCGCTGGCACCGCGACCATTACAGCTACAACCGCAGATGGTGATTTTACCGACACCTGCGCTGTTACCGTGACCGCCGCACCGTAATCACTACAAAGGGCGGCGTGCTGCCCTTGATACTGGTTATGGAGAGCGATATGACCCCTTTGAAAGAAATTGGCGAGTGCCTGATTGGTGCTGGCGGCCGTGAATACTTCTTCCGTCCATCGTTCCGTAACATGACTCGGATCGGCGAACCAGAACATATCGTCCGCACTTTCTATGCGCTGTTCAATGAAGATGTAGCAAAGATGCTTGAGGCGGCGCGCGAAATTCACAGTGCGATACCAGAGCATCAACGCAGATTTTACGCCCACTATTTCGGTGACGTTTCGCTGCCACGCTGGGCACTTGATGCAGCAGGCTCTGCCGCGTTTGTGCGTGAGGCATTGCTCTCGGCTATTAACGTCATTCAGTCATGCTGTGACGAGGACGTTTCTGAATTGACAGGCTGGCACGAGCCATCACGCACTGGAAGGCGTACGTTTGTATGGCGCCGTGGCGCTCTCCCGCCTGAGAACCTGATTCTGATAGCTCAGTCGCTGATCATGCATGGCGTTATCGGACGGGCGAAGGTTCGTAAGTTGCAGAAGCACGAAAGCAAGGAATCGACGCCGGAGTTTCATGCGACTGAATACATCATGGCGGCGCGCAACCATTTCGGGATAAGCAGGGAAGAGGCTGAAAACCTTACCATGACCGAATTCGCCATGATGCTTAACGCCAAATACCCTGACCAGAAAGGCTTCACCAGGGAAGAGTACGACGCTGTTATGGAAGATGACGATCGCCGTTGGCAGGAAATGATTGAGCGTGAAAAATCAGCAAAGAAGGCGGCCTGAGTTAATAATGGATGTACCAGCCCCGCCCGACCGGGCGTATGATGGCATGACAAAAATACTCAGGGGATAAGAGTGAAGAAAATACTTTTGGCTTTGGCGATTCCATTGGTTCTGGCTGGCTGTAAGCCGGGCGAGGAAAAGGCAATTTCTCTGGCACAATCTGAAGTTTCAGCCAATCTACTGGATCCTGGCAGCGCGCAATTCCGCAACGTGAAAGTTGTGAAGATGACAGATGCCGATGATGGCCGTGTTAACGCAGTTGTTTGCGGGGAAATTAACGGAAAGAACGGTTTCGGTGCCTATGCAGGGTTCCATCCTTTCTTTGTTGAGCTGAAAATGAAATCGAAGGGGATGCTCTCAAAAGGCGTCGACTACACCCTTGGTGATCACTTCCTCAGCTCGAAAGATACGCCTCCACCGCCGGCCTACACAGAACGATGCCAATAAACGACACGAATAACTAACCCACCACTCGGTGGGTTTTTTTATGCCCGGAGAAAACTGATGTCTGAGAAAGCAGGCGAGATTTATTACGACATCGAGGCCGATGTATCTGGCTTGCTCAAGGCCCAGGGAAAGGCCAATAAGTCGCTCGACTCCATCGGCAACTCGGCGACCAATGCAGCCAAAAAGATGGATGAGTTGCAGACGAACATCAACCGCGTCGCCGGGGCAATTGCCGCCTCACTCGTAGTTGACTGGGGTAAGGCGTTTCTCGTTGCTGCTGACAACATGAGCCAGCTCAACGCGCGTATAGAGAGGCTCACTGGTAGCGCAGCGACAGCCTCGCAGACTATGCAGAGTCTGATGCGCATCAGTTCGGCAACGGGTGGTTCGCTACAGGATACAGCAAAGCTGTGGGAGACTCTCAGCACGGCGTTGCGTGATACTGGAGCGACGAACGGCCAGGTCATCCAGCTCACCGAAACCCTTCAGAAAATAGGTCGCATTGGCGGATCCTCATCAGAGGAAATGGCGAATGCGCTGCGCCAGTTCGGGCAGTCAATTTCCTCCGGTACGGTTCGGGCGGAGGAGTTCAACTCCATCCTTGAGCAAATGCCGGAACTGGCGCGCCAGATTGCCGCCGGGATGGGTGTAAGCATCGGAGAGCTTCGTCAGCTGATGCTGGACGGGAAACTGACGGCAGAAGATGCTCTTAACGCCATTCAGAAGCAAACCGGCTCAGTCAATGCAGAGTTCGAGAAACTCCCGCGCACGCTTTCACAGGCCAATACCGCGCTGACAAACTCATTCCTGTCGATGATCGACTCTGTTAACCAGGCAACAGGTGCGAGTAACGGCCTGGTGGCAGTCATCGATTCAATGACTGCTGCACTCGACCGGCTGGTGGGTAAAGCGGCGTCGGCAGATGCTCAGATATCGGATCTGAACAGCACCGCTGAAATGTTTACTCGCCGCGCGCGCACCTGGTCATGGCTTGGGCTTGATGGCTGGGAGGCGCAAAACAAAGCGCTGGCCGGGCTGAGTAATAAAGCCGCAATGCTGGTTGGCGACCTGGCCGCTGTTTCCAAAGCATCACAGACCGCGGCTAACACAAAGCCGATCGAGATTAAAACGACCGCCTCAGCTACTGGCAGCAAAGCGAAAGGCGGAAAGTCTGCGGCACAGAAAGAAGCTGAGCAATACGCCAAAGCTCAAGAATCTGTTAATCAAAAGCTGGATGAACTGAGGCAGAAGGCCGAGCTGTCAGCTGGCAGTGTTGGTGAACTGTCCAGAGCGCAGGCCGTGCTTAATGCGCAACAGTCTCTCGGTAACACAGCCACGCAGGAACAAGTTCTGCTGGCTGGGCAACTGGCAGGAAAAGCCTGGGACAATGCCAACGCATTGCGTGAGCAGGCCAAGGCTGAACGGGAGCGCACAGAGGCTGCAAATAAGTTCAGTACCATCCAGGGTAAAACCAGCAAAACTGCCGGGCTGGATAGCCAGTACCAGAAAGACATCGCTGATATCCAACAATACGCCCAGCTTTACCCGCAGAAGATCGGTGAGGCTGAGGCCGCGCGTGCAGCCATCGAGCAGCAGTATCGTGATCAGCGTAACGCTGCGATGTGGGAAGAATGGGCGCAACAGAACGCGGCCACTCAGGCAGCAGCGGCGGCATTTACCGCATTCGGCAATAATGCCTCTAACACTCTGACTGGTCTTATCACCAAAAGCATGGACGCTGAAGAGGCAGCTAAATCTTTAGGAAGAACTGTTTTAAATAGCCTAGTAAACACATTTGTGCAGATGGGCGTCGAGTGGGTTAAGTCGGCCATTATGGGCCAGACGGCCACTACCGCGGCGGTTGCAGCATCCACCACCGCACAGGTGGCAGGCATCGCAACCACGACAGCGACTTCGACGGCTGCGGCTGCGGCTACTACAGCGGCATGGACTCCAGCGGCCATCATGTCCTCCGTGGCTTCATTCGGTGGCGCAGTGGCTATTGGTCTTGGCGCGATGGCTGGCATCCTGGCACTGTCAGGAAAACGTAAAAACGGCGGCCCCGTCTCGGCTGGTGGGATGTATCAGGTCGGCGAAGGTGGCATGCCAGAGATTTACCAGGCCAGCACCGGTAAGCAGTACATGATACCGGGCGACAATGGCAGGGTGATCAGCAACAAGGAGATGACTGCAGGCGGCGGAGGGGTAGTTATCAACATCCAGAACTACACGTCATCGTTCGTTGATGCACAGGCTGGCACTGATGCAAATGGTGGGCTTACCGTTGATGTCATTGTTGCAGACCTGAACAACGGCGGGCCAATCAGCAGCGGTATAACCAGTAACTTCAATGTTAAACGCACGCCAAGGGGGCAGGGCTGATGCCAATTATCGACTATCCCGACTGGCTGCCGCTGGCGCAGAAGGCCAGCAAAAACATGACGCTCGATACCGGGTTCCAGACCGATCAGCCAGCGGTCGGCCCGGCTATCTTCCAGAACCTTACCGACGACCTGAAAGTGACCTGGTCCCTCACGTGGATTTTCACCTTGGCGGAAGACCGAGCATTTCAGCAATGGTTACGTAGTCCCAACTATCTTCACGGCGGTCTTTATTGGTTCAGAATGCCGATAAATCTTGGCGGAAGTGGCTTGCAAGTTCAGGAGCTTCACTTTACGAAAGATGGTTTCCCTGTCCAGACCAATATTTCTGGCGGGGTGGTGACATGGACAGGAACCGTTATTGCCAACCATCTGTACAACGCTGACGACGAGTTTGACGACGTAATTGTTGAGCTGCCGCCGCCGTGGCCTTCAGTGCTTGATATCGTGGTGACTGGCTATCCGGACGGACGCGATCCAGAAAGTCTTCCGAGGGTTCCCTGATGCCTTCATATCGTGAATATAATCAGAAGCGCCCGATTAGCGGCTGTTACAACACCATCACGTTCTATCACCCCTCCTTTGGTTACGTCCGCCTCGTCGACAAACAGTTCTTCCCGAAGACGCTTGGCGGCCAAACGTACACGCCTGCGCGGTTTGAAATCGAAGAGAGCCAGCAGAGCGGAACTCCGGTAATCGACGCATCGGTGAAGCTTGGGCGACTGTCTTCAGATATCAAAACGCTGATGAAGAAGTGGAGTGGTGTTTCCAGGCTGTCGCCTATCACGGCAACTCGTCAGGTTTTCGATAGGGTTGATACCTCTACGCCAATGAAGAATTGGACATTATTTGTAAAAACTGTCGATGTTGTTTCAGATAACGCATCAGTTACTTTATCAATGACAAACCCGCTAAATAACAACATTGGCCAACCATATGATCCAGTCGAATACACGGGACTTCAGTACCTCTGATTTTATCAGCCGGATGATCGGCGTGCCGTGGTCTAACCGCGCCTGCTCATTCGAAAAGACTGATTGCTGGGGGCTGGTGGTGCTGTATTACCGACACGTTCTCGGCATTGAGCTGCACCAGACGCCGGGTTACGAAGCCGGGGAAGATTTCTTCACCTGCTATCTGGGAGACGTCGTTTTCTGGCGCAAGGTCGATAAACCGGTCGAGGGCGGGATATTCGTCGGGTACCGCGGCACGCAACCGGCACACGTTGGCCTGGTACTGAACCGGCAGGCGCTGCACTCGCGTGGAGAGAACGGAAGCGTACGCATGGATTCGTTGCTGGTCATTCAGCGGGCATTCACCAAAGTGGAGTTTTTCGAATATGGCGCTGGTTGAGATATCGAATTTTCCAGGAACGCCTAAGCTGCGTTGCAGGGTGCCAAACGGCACCCTTTTTTATGACTGGCTGGCGGCCAATGACGCTAATTTTCACCGCGATCTGCTGATCGTCCGCAACGGCGTAAAGCTGGGCGACGATGATGAGCTGGCGTTTGAGTTGAGCGAGCTGGACCATATCCAGATATTCGACCAGCCAAAGGGCATTGTCGGCGACATCCTGAGCCCGATCTTTAAAGTGGTTGGTCAGGTATTTTCGTTCCTGGCGCCGAAGCCGGCAATCGCGAACAACGGCGGTAATACCGTCGACTCACCGAACAATAGCCTGACCGGTCAGACAAACACGGCGCGCGTATATAAAGCCAAGCCGGACATCTACGGACAGATCCGTTCGTTCCCGGATTTGATTCAGGAATCGGTGTTCGAATACGTGCACCAGACGTCCACCGACGGCGGCCTGAAGTACGTTACAGAGTGGATGTGCATCGGAATCGGTAAATACGATTATGAGTCCGTTCGCTACTCAGAATCCAGCCTGGGCTCTCTGGCCGGTGCCGAATTCCAGTTCTTCCAGCCTGGCGAAGTAATCCCGCAGATCGTCGAGGGATACGGATTCGATGACGTTGACGGGCAGGAGGTTCCCGGGCAGAACGAAGCCAGCGACTTCCCTATCGAAACAGCAACGGCAAACACGGTGGTCAGCGGCACCTATTCCGGCGGCCAGATAGCGATGAAAATCGTGAAACAAGCTGAGTTCGACTATTTCATGGGGCTGGTTCTGCCGCACGCGGTTACCTTCACCATCAACGTGACGTACAGCACCGCCTCCGGCAACGTTACTACTGATGCAACATTCTCCGGCACGCTGATCTCCGCCGTTGAAACAAACGACGGCGCGGTTGTTGACCCGGTGCGCTGGTACACGTTTACGATGAACCAGCTGGAGGGGCCGCAGGACATCCCGGCGAATGCCACGATCAACACCACGAAATTCATCCTCAACGATAACGAGGCGCTGGTGGTTGGGCCGTTCTTCTCTCCAGTTGAGTCAACCCAGTTGTGGCTTCATACGCAGTCCAGCCTGGGCGGTAAGAAAGAAACGAACTGGAAGGTGGTCATCTGGAAAATCGACGACGACTACAACCAGGTGCCGGGAACGCAGCAGACGTTTACTTACCGGCAGACGACGCCGCACCAGTCGACGAGCGAGGTGTTTTATCGCACTGACAAGATCACTCCGACCGGCGGGCTCGGGAAATACGCGGTCAGCTTCCAGCGCACGGATAACTCCGGTGACGCGTCACTGCTCAAGGTCGAAGAGATCCACAGCATCAACATCAGGACAAACGTCGTTCACCCGACCGACACGCTTGTACGGGTGAAGGTGAGGGCGACAGAGAACGCACTTGGCAGCCGCGAGCGCAAATATAACGCGCTGGTGACCCGCCACACTATCACGTACAGCCTGGACACGCAGACGGTGGATTACACGCTGCGTCCGTCGCGCTCGTTCGCTGATGCGGTGGCGCATACCTGGCTCATTATGGGCGAGCAGCCGGTAAGCAGCATTGACCTGTACGGGCTGTACTCGATTGCCGAAAGCCTGCCTGATGAGCGCCTGGGTTACTTCGACTACACGTTTGACGATGAGAATGACTCTCTCGGTGACCGCGTGCAGGCGATCTGCAACGCGGCTTCAGTGGTGGCGTACTGGGATGACGGCGTGCTGACCTTCACTCGCGATCAGAAGGTTGACTACCCGGCGGCAGTATTCAACCGGGCCAACATGAAGACGGACGAGTACAAAATGACGTACGAAGCTACTCTTCCAGGCGGTTATGACGGCGTGCAGGTGTCCTACGTCCACCCGACCACGAACAATAAGACGTACATCAACTATCGCGTGCTAAACGGCGCCATCGTCGAACAGGAAGCGGAAAATCCGAACAAGCTGGAGATAGTCGGCTTTCGTAATGAGTATCAGGCCCGGGAGCGCGCATTACGAGAAACCAAGCGCCTAATCTACTCGCGCGTGAAGATGAACGCCAAAGTGTTTGAGGACGGCATTATCCAGGTCGGCAGCGTCATACAGATGCCCGACATCTACGACAGCAACCAGCAGCAGGGTTACATCACCGGACGCGCCGGTAATAACTTCGATACCAGCGAGCCGATCGTGTTTACCGGCTCGATGTATGTGCTGGTGACCGACAGTCTGGGCAATCCGACACTGCGCTATCCGGCGACTGCACGCAGCGACACGAAGTACGGTTTCACCGCGGCAATACCCGACATTCAGCTCAATATCTGGAACGGAGACACTGTGCAGCTCCCGTCGCGCTACCTCATTGCGACAGTGGAAGAGCTGAATAGTCAGCTATGGACGGTGAACAGCATCAAACCAAACACAGATAACACTGTTTCACTAACAGTCGCAGAATACAGCGACGCCATCTACGAATAAGCCCCATCCCAACAAACAACACCCGGCCACCGCGCCGGGTTTTTTTATGGAATCAATATGGCTACGACACCAACAAACCTGCCTGTTCCAAGCGAATCACCGCGCGATCTGAAGTTCAACGCCGGGAAAATTGACGAGTTCGTCACTTCGATGGGGTGGACTTATATCGATCGCTTTGGTCAGAAGCACTACACAATCGAGGGAATCAATTACATCGCGCAGCAGGCAATGAACGCCTTCGGTTACGTTATCCTTACAGGGAAAACATTCACCACCGGCGCGACTATCAACAACCCTAATGAGGTGCTGCTGAACACCGCCGACGGCGAATATTACAAATGGACTGGTACGTTTGCATCCGGCCCGAAAGTTGTTCCGGAAAACTCTACCCCTGCCAGCACTGGTGGCGTTGGTCCTGGTTCATGGGTTGGTGTCGGTGATGCATCTCTTCGTGCAGCACTGGCCGCGATGGATGGCGAGAAGTTAATTGGTGAGTGTCCAGACATTGCTACGCTTCGAACTATAGAGCCATCCTATGACAAGCAGCGCATCACCGTACGGGAGCACACCGCAAATACCGGCTATGGTGGTGGTCAGTTCCGGGCCGTAATGTCAGGATCGTCGTACGCTGATAACAACGGGACAATCATCAAAACTAGCGGTGGCGCTGCATGGGTGCGGGTAAACGTCGGTTATATATCACCGTATATGTTCGGAGCGCTACCGAGGGTTGACGCAACTACCCCTACAGCACATACAGCCATTAATGCGGCGGCGGCAGCCGCTGTGTCACAAAACGCCATATTTGATGGGCTCGGAGCTACATTTAATGTAACCGGGGAATGCACAATCAACAACAGCAACTCCATAATTTTTCAGAATATGGGTCTTGTCGTTACTGATGTCGCTGCATCTTTCAATGTTGTGCGCGTGCGCAACGCAGACCACACTATACGACGAATACGTATTGAGGGGAGCAACTCTAAAGTTCTTGGTATTAATGTAGAATCTACCGCAACAGGTACTATTGTTGAGAGCTGTAAAGTAACCAATACTGGGCTAACCGCGATATACAGCACCGCCTCGCGAGTTGTAGCCAGGAATAACCAGACAGACTCTTGCGGTCTTTTAGGAACAGGCAACTACCGTTGCAGTATCTGGTTCAACGAGAACGAACATGCTGTTATGGAGGGGAACATTTGCACCAATTGCGCTTGGGGAATCCTAATGAGAAATACCATAGGAACATCTCAAGGTTACTTTAATACCATGCGTAACAACATTGTAGTTTCCGCTTCAGGTACGACGGCAGACTGCCAGGGGATATCAGCATCTGCCCAGATCCACCTGAGCACCACTGATAATATTGTGCGCGGTTTCCCGAATAACGCAATTGACCACCAGAACTGCTTCGGCATGATTATAACCGGAAATCAGATTCACCAATGTAACGATGGAGTGTTTATCGGAGACAGGTCTTGTGGCCGCATCATCATTTCAAATAACAATATTGAGGCCTGCTTTACAGGCATCCGTTATTACAACCCGTCAAACTCAACCCCTGAGTATCAGAATCAGACTTTTGCCGATGTTCAGATAACAAATAATGTCATCTATACGTCTACATCACGAGCTATCTGGGTGATTATGACTGGAACAACTTCGGCTAATTTCATGACAAATGTCAACGGTAATATAGTTGACGGGAACGGCTCCGCGGGTCTTGGTATTGTTATGGATACTGTGACATACGGAAGTGTTAGCCAGAACCAAGTACGAAGAGTCAGGGGCCATGGTATTGACTTAGCATCCTGTGAGGGGCTGCGGGTTATGGGTAATAGCATTGCGGATGCCGGGTTTACCACAACCGGCACGTACAACGGCATTAATCTAAGCAATTGCAACCGCTGCAATGCATCTGATAACTACGCAGTAGGGCCTTCTATGATTTATTCTGTGGTACTTGGTGGCGGGGCTTATAACATGGCGTATACCAATCACGCGCGCTCAACCTCAGGAGCGACGGCAGTTAGCATTTCCGGTGGTACTGGGAACGTAGAATCATTGAATATTAAGTCATAACTAATGCGCCCCTAATGGGGCGCAACTATTCAGATTGGCATACCATATTTGGCATTCATTTCTCTGTCCGGCTGGATTTTTATCTCAATGTTACGAGGTATCAACCCATTGGACTTAAGAGTTTCTGAAATGGCTTTTCCTCTTGTTACCGGGAACGGCCAGTTGTCATTGTTATCACCCTTGGGCACATGTAGGGTCATTGTGCGTTGGTTTCCATTAACTGCGTTTTGCACCTGCTCAATCATATCTTGACCTATCGCGTAAGCAACTGAAAAAGGAACGTTCCCACTATTTGACTCTCGCAAAGAATGAGACTGGTCCGTGGTCTTGTTAATTAAGAACAGCATAACTATTGGAGCGAAATAGTGAACAGCCTTAAAGCGCTCAATGAAGTACCCCAAGCCCAAACTGGCAGCAACTATCAAGTACATAAAAGAACCCCACATTGCCACAGGTCGAGTGGCATAGTTAGCACTAGCCTTTGCGCACACCAGAATAAGAGCCAATGTAGTGATGGCACCAGAGATAACCGATACCCAGAAAGCGTATCTTTTACCTTCAGTACTTTCATCTGAATTTCTTCTTAGCAAAAACACTGCACCGCAAACCAATCCAACAGTCAGCACAATGAAGAAGGTGCGATCTGTTAATTTAAGCAGTGAGTAAAATGCATTGACTGTACCTGAAATATCCAGATGATCTTTTGCCATTCGGTCCGCTCTTCCTCCGTTCATTTCAAAGAGAGCAGAAATAGCCCACATCGCCAGAGTGATGCAGTGGAAAGGGTAATCCTTAATCGTCTCAACAATTTTAAATCTGTTGCTAATGAGATTCAGAAGAAGTACCACACCGCACATAACTGCAAGCAAAACACTGGCAAAAATGTTCGAAAATACACATAGGTAAATGGAAAATATCAGAACGCCAGAAAAGATCGCTCTTTCGTAAAAGAATGGCTTTAAGGTTGACGACATTCTTAAAACGTAAAGTGCCAGCGTGCCGTTTATTAGGGCTGGAACAATATAGTGATAATAACAGGTAAGATTTTGCTCCCACAACAGGTATGGACTGTTATTATTATTTAGAGTTCTGAATAGGCCGAACAGGCACAGTAAGTAGAAGATCACTAAAACTGAACTTGTGTAAGTTGATAACCCTGCGGTCTTCCTCATCAAAAGATAGAATTGATAAAGGAATAACACAACAAGAACTGCAACTAAAACCGCTGTCAAATAAGCAATAGCTTCAAGGAATGTAAACCCAAGAGGCATAACGACAGATGAGGCAATGTTACCAAATAGTGGGAAAGATACCTCAGGAACTACCTTGATAGGGTTAAAACCGCCCCATTGCGGATATGCTTGCCTACCGGAAGAAAGGTTGATCCACTCATCGCCAGAAGTAATAGTTACCGGATGAATAACCGTAAAAAACACAGCCACAACTGCGAATACAAATGTGAACAACACCCACTTTATTTGAATCTCTTTTCCCAAAGTCTGACTAATCATTTCTCGTCCTTCCGAATATCATTGAAATCTTTTTTGATGATGTATCGAGGCCTTCCTTTAACTTCAACATAAATTCTGCCGATATATTCCCCAAGCACACCTATGCCTATCAACTGAATCCCGCCCAAGAAAAGTATTGAAACCAGCATTGATGGATAGCCGCGAACCGGGTTGCCGAACGCTAACGTGTCGACGATCATCCATGCGCCATAGATGAAGGCCAGGCCAGCAACGAACAAGCCGATATACGTCCACATGCGCAGTGGGAAAGTTGAGAAACTGGTGATACCCTCTAACGCTAGGTTCCACAGTTTCCAGCCATTAAACTTAGAATCCCCGGCAACACGTTCTGCGCGGGCATATTCAACAACATCAGTGCGGCC
>NZ_JBMKJN010000022.1:0-71941 GCF_049236805.1 Enterobacter cloacae complex sp. XAL002 | reverse complement strand
CCAGCCATCCTGTTACGCCGTCTTAACCCTTACTGTGCCCGCGCGATGGAAGGGGCCGCTTCCCTGTGCCAGACCCGCGCCCATGCGGAAATCCTGCCCGAGCACTGGTTGCTGAAGCTGCTGGAGCAGGGTGAGGGCGACCTGACGGTGCTGGCGCGGCGCTACGAATGGGATATGGATACGATATGGCAGGATATGCTGGGTTTTCTGGACAGCCTGCCACGTTCGGTGCGCAGCCGTCCGCAGCTGTCGGACAGTGTCCGGGCTCTGATGCAGGAGGCCTGGCTGCACGCCTCGCTGTCGGGGGAAGAGCACATCCGCAGCATTCACCTCCTGATGGCCCTGGTGGACAAACCGAAACTGGTGCGCTGCGACGGCCTGTGGCCGCTGCTGACGCTGGCGCAGAGCCAGCTTGAGCGCCTGCGGGGGCTTCTGGATGCGCAGTCGGATGAACGCCCGGAGGTGCAGCAGGAAGCGGAGCTTACGCAGGGCGATGAGGTGGAGTTTGTCGGCCGTCCGGTGAATGCGGATATAAAAGGAGAGCTGAACCCGGCGTTACAGAATGCGCTGGACAGGTTCACCCTCGACGTCACCGCCCGCGCCCGTGAGGGCAGAATCGACCCGGTCTATGGCCGCGACAATGAAATCCGCCAGATGGTGGACATTCTTTCCCGGCGCCGCAAGAACAACCCGATTCTGGTCGGCGAACCGGGCGTCGGCAAGACCGCCCTGGTTGAAGGACTGGCGCTGCGCATCGCCGAAGGCAATGTGCCGGACGCGCTGAAGCCGGTCTCGGTACGCACCCTTGACCTCGGCCTGTTACAGGCGGGTGCAGGCGTGAAGGGTGAGTTTGAACAGCGCCTGAAAAACATCATCGACGCGGTGCAGCAGTCACCCCTGCCGGTTCTGCTCTTCATTGACGAGGCGCACACCATTATCGGTGCGGGCAACCAGGCGGGGGGCGCCGATGCGGCCAACCTGCTGAAACCGGCACTGGCCCGCGGTGAGCTCAGAACCATCGCCGCCACCACCTGGAGCGAATACAAGCAGTACTTTGAGCGCGACGCCGCGCTGGAGCGTCGTTTCCAGATGGTGAAGGTGGACGAACCGGACGACGACACCGCGTGCCTGATGCTGCGGGGACTCAAGCCACGTTACGCGCAGCACCATGGCGTGCATATTACCGATGAGGCGGTTAAAGCCGCCGTCACGCTCTCCAGACGCTATCTGACCGGACGCCAGCTGCCGGACAAGGCGGTTGACCTGCTGGACACCGCGTCGGCCCGTGTCCGCATGAGCCTCGATACGGTGCCGGAGCCGCTGACCCGCATGAAGGCGCAGCTCACGGCACTTGCCATGGAGAAACAGGCGCTGCTGGAGGATATCGCGGTGGGCAATACCGCCCATGGCGAACGTCTGGCCGCCATCGGAGAGGAAGAAGTCGGCATCATTTTGCAGCTCGATGAACGGGAAACCCGGTACGGCCAGGAGCTGAAACTCACGGAAGAACTGTTTGCCTGCCGCACGGATATCTCGCGTCAGGGGGAAATTGCGGACCTTCAGATGCAGCTTACTGCCGTGCAGCAGAATACCCCGCTGCTGGGGCTGGATGTGGACGCGCGTACCGTCGCCACCGTTATCGCCGACTGGACGGGCGTACCGCTCTCTTCCCTGATGAAGGACGAGCAGACGGAACTGCTGAGTCTTGAGCACAGTCTGGCGAAACGCGTTGTCGGCCAGGACAGCGCACTGAATGCCATTGCGCAGCGCCTGCGCGCCAGCAAAACCGGTCTGGCGCCGGAGAACGGCCCGCAGGGCGTGTTCCTGCTTGTGGGCCCGAGCGGCACCGGCAAGACCGAAACCGCCCTGGCGCTGGCCGATGAACTGTTCGGCGGCGAGAAGTCCCTTATTACTATCAACCTCTCGGAATACCAGGAGCCACACACCGTCTCGCAGCTCAAGGGCTCACCGCCGGGCTACGTGGGTTACGGTCAGGGCGGCATTCTGACCGAAGCCGTCCGTAAGCGCCCGTACAGCGTGGTGTTGCTGGATGAAGTGGAAAAGGCACACCGGGACGTGATGAACCTGTTCTACCAGGTGTTTGACCGGGGCTTCATGCGCGACGGCGAGGGGCGGGAAATTGACTTCCGTAACACGGTGATTCTGATGACCTCGAACCTCGGCAGCGACCTCATCATGCAGATGCTGGAGGAACAACCGGAGGCGACAGAGCCGGACCTGCATGAACTGCTGCGTCCTGTCCTGCGGGACCACTTCCAGCCCGCGCTGCTGGCGCGCTTCCAGACGGTGATTTACCGTCCGCTGGCACAGGCAGCGATGCGTACCATTGTGGGGATGAAGCTGAATCAGGTGAGCAGACGCCTCAACCGTCACTACGGAATAACTACCCATATCAGCGAAAGCCTGTACGACGCGCTGACCGATGCCTGCCTGCTGCCGGACACCGGGGCTCGCAATGTTGACAGCCTGCTGAACCAGCAGATTTTGCCGGTCCTGAGCCAGCAGCTGCTGAGCCAGATGGCGGCGGGAAAGAAGCCGCATACCCTGACGCTTGGCTGGGATGAGGAAGAGGGCATAGTGCTCGAGTTTGACCGGACAGAAGGTGAGCATGCATGAGCAGTAATCTTCCCTTACGATTCAGCCACAGCCATCACCTGCTTTCGGTGAAGGGCTGCGATGCAGGGCTTGATGTGCTGGCATTTGAGGGCGATGAAGCCCTGAGCACGCCGTTCAGCTACCGTACTGAATTCACCAGCGCGGATCATGCCATCAGCAAAGAGATGATGCTGATGAAAGCGGCTTCCCTGACGCTTCAGGCCCCGGTAGACCAGGGTTACGGTATCAAAATACAGCAGCCGGTACGGGTGATTCAGGGCGTGGTGACCGGTTTTGAACGCCTCAGCACGTCAAAAGATGAAACCCGCTACGCCCTGACGCTTGAGCCGCGTCTGGCGCTGCTCGACCGCTCGCACCAGAACGCGATTTACCAGGACATGTCGGTTCCGCAAATCGTGGAAAAAATCCTGCGCGAACGTCACGGCATGCGCGGTCAGGATTTTCTGTTCTCACTCTCAAAAGAATACCCGCGTCGTGAACAGGTGATGCAGTACGCTGAGGACGACCTGCACTTTATCACCCGCCTGCTGGGCGAGGTCGGTATATGGTTCCGCTTCACCACCGACACGCGCCTCAGCATTGACGTGGTGGAGTTTTACGACAGCCAGCAGGGGTATGAGAAAGGCCTGACGCTGCCGTCTGTACCGCCATCGGGCCAGCATTCAAAAGGCGTGGATTCAGTCTGGGGAATGGGATGCCATCACAATGTGGTGCAGAAGCAGGTCAGCACCCGGGACTACAACTACCGTCAGGCCACGCAGGACATGAACACCCGGGTTGACGCGACCGGCGGGGATGTCACCACGTACGGTGATGCCTACCACTGGGCGGATAACTACCTGACGCCGGGCAGCGCGTATGACCGCAACCCAGCAGCGGAGTCCGGGGCGTTTTACGCCCGCATCCGTCACGAACGCTACCTGAATGGCCAGACGCAGACCGTTGCCTTCACCAGCTGCCCGGCCCTTTCACCGGGTATGCGGCTGAAAGTCACCGGCGGGTACGAAGTGGCGGAGGTGTTTACCCAGGGCGTGGTGGTCACGGCGATGCACAGCCATGCCCGGCGTGATGCAGACTTTTGCGTCAGGTTTGACGGCATCCCGGACAGCGCGGACTTTTGCTTTCGCCCGGAACCCGGCAGCCGCCCGGTAATGGCCGGCACCTTACCGGCCCGCGTCACCAGCACCACCGAAAATGACACCTACGGGCATATCGACAAGGACGGTCGCTACCGCGTCAATATGCTGTTTGACCGTGAGAACTGGGAAACCGGGTTCGAGAGCCTGTGGGTCCGTCAGTCCCGCCCGTATGCGGGGGACACCTACGGCCTGCACCTGCCGCTGCTGGCAGGCACCGAGGTGGCGATTGGTTTTGAGGACGGCAACCCGGACCGGCCGTACATTGCCGGTGTGCTGCACGACTCGGCGCACGGCGACCACGTTACCATCCGGAACTACAAACGCAACGTCCTGCGGACCCCGGCGAACAACAAAATCCGCCTCGACGACGAGCGCGGAAAAGAGCACATCAAGGTCAGCACAGAGTACGGCGGCAAGAGCCAGCTGAATCTCGGCCATCTGGTCGACAGCGAGAAACAGCAGCGCGGTGAGGGGTTTGAACTCAGAACCGACAGCTGGGGTGCCATCCGGGCGCAGAAAGGACTATTCATCTCGGCGGACGGGCAGGCGAAAGCGCAAGGACTGCAGCGTGAAATGCAAGCTGCGCTCAAAGAACTTGACGCTGCCAGAGAGGTGACTTCTGGATTACGTCACGCTGCTCAAGCAGCCCAGGCGGAATTAGCCGATCTTGAGAAACAAACAACATTTATGAATCAGACGCTTAGCGATCTTAAGCAGCAAGCATTACTTCTGTCTGCCCCTTCAGGAATTGCGCAGGTCACCCCCGCGAGCGTACAAGTTTCGGCGGGGGAAAATCTAATTGTTACTGCTGGTCAACATGCAGACATTAGCATTGCCAAAAAATTAACTCTGGCGGTGGGCGATATTCTGAGCTTATTTGCACACAAACTGGGAATAAAAATGTATGCCTCGGAGGGCAAAGTAGATATTCAGGCACAGTCGGACGCGCTGAATTTATTTGCTAAAGAAAAGCTTTCGGTCGCCAGTTCAGACAACAGCGTTGTCATATCAGCCAAAAAAGAAATCCTTTTGGTTTGTGGGGGGACATTTATACGGTTAAGTGATGCGGGGGTTGAAGTTGGTACTGGCAAAAACGTCACGTTGAAATGTATTGCGGTTCAACAGCAGTCTGCGGCGACGTTAAATTCAACGCTTTCGCTACCTTCTGGCTGCAAACCTGGGGTAATTTCTGCAGCCCAACAGCAAGGGGCTGTGGTGATGCTTAGCTAATACTTGAGGAAAAAGATGACTACAAAATTAGCCGTTTTAGGTGACAGGACGAGTAATGGGAAAATAATTTCTGCAACTGCGAATTATTTTAGTGATGGAAAACAGGTGGCACAAAATAATGACAAAGCCATCTGTACTGTCTGTAAGGGAACATTTCCCATCCTGGCCACTGCAGTTGGTATCGTCAGTAATGGCATACTTCTGGTACAGGATCAGGACCGTGTGCTTTGTCTATGTCCCGGCCATAAAGTGATCGCAGGCTCTAATTTTTTCACTGGCTAAATAAGAATTTTTTATTTACAGGCTTAATTAAAAAAAGGATGTGAATATGGCATGCCAGGGGTTATGCACAACGAAAGGCCTGACAGTACTGCCCGTGCGCTATGCTGTTGTGCCAGAAAATATTAATGCCAGTTTACCGGGATGGGCGAATGATCCGCACATCACAGGGGTAACGCTCGCCAGTAATGAAAAGTACACACTCCGCGCGCTTCGCCAGGGCTACCTTTACGTTTTTTATGAAAAAGGAAAACAGGGCATCAATTACTGGCAGTGCTACAGCGTTGCGCCAGACGGCTCACTGTGGCTGCAACAGGTGGCGTCTAATCCTGTACCGGTGGATAAAGCGCTGTGCGAAACGGGCGAGCATATCGCGCAAAACGTCGAGTTCATGAGCATTGAATCCCCGGATAAGTGCGGCAATGTGTGGTTTGCGTTCAGTCAGTATCCGTGGGAGCAGGAAACGCTCGATCGGTATCGCACCAGGCCAGAAGATCGCACTGAGAGAATGCAGAAAGTGATGCCTTCGGTGGCGGGAGCTCAGCGCACAAAAACAGGGACCGACGTTACCGGGGCAAGCCTGAATCAGGTACTGGACTATCAGGTGCCTTCTGTTTCTGGTCTTCTGCCTGGTCCGGATGAGGCGAAAGTGGTAAACATCAGCCGTGCATCGTCACTCTGGGATCCGACAGTGGATGATCCCTGGCGGGTCAATAATGATGTGGTGAAACTGCAGTCCAGTCTGTATCCGTGGGCAAAAAACCGCAGTGGCATGGCAGCCGCGACGGTCACGGCCATGGAAAACCGAAGTGAGGGGATGACGCCGTTGCTGCTTCCACTCTGGGATCCGGTGGGGATTGTTCATGAGCTTAACGGCTGGAGCCAGGATGTGCTGGGGCGCCAGGCGCAGTTCCTGCAGGAGCGTGAGCTTGAGTTCGCCACCAAAACAAACCTCGATGCAGTCAGAACGCTGCTGGAAAGCAATGCCGAATCTCTGGAGGACGCGATGCGGAGACGAAGAACTGATGGTCCCATGCTGACAGACGAATATCTGGATTCGCGTCTGCAGGCGCTTGAGAAAAGGTATCAGGGTAAGCCTGATGTGCTGGCACAAATCAGGGCTGATGACAGGTTAGTGAGAAATTGGCATGCGCAGAACGTGACGGCATTATACCCGGAGAGTGTGCTGATGAGTCCACCCGAACCGCTGGCTGCTCACCAGCGACGGGTTGCCGCGATACAGGCTCAGGTCGATAAGGAACTGGCGTTAAATCTGCCTGAACACTCGCAGGATTTCAGTGGAGTCCGGGCCCGGAGCTGGGCTCCCTATCAGAAAAAGCTCAACGCAACCCGACAGGCGAACTTTGATACCTGCTACACGAGCCTAGTTGATTCGGTTAATGCTATCTTCCAGAAGCGTATCGTCAGCGTGGTGAACTGGCTCAGTGCACCGGTACTGCTGGCAACGCTGGATGATTTCCAATGCGAGGCACAGCGGGCAGGGCTGTTCTACCAGTCAGCGGTGGGGATGGCCATGCACGGGATTAACAGCTGTCCGGCAGGGGCGGCAAAGATAGACGGCTGGTGGAATGAGTACAGCACTAAAAATCGCGGGAATCTGCTGTGGCGGCATGTGGCGGCCAATAACCCGCAGCTAATCAGTGAACTGGAGCCGTATCTGGCGACGGTGAAAGGGAAAAAGGACGAGGACGTGACGCCTCTGACGGCGACCGCCATGACGGCAGCCCTGATGCAGCAGGTCAGCAATATGAAAAAGCTGGAGGGGTATTACCAGAAATCGATGAACACTGTCGTGAAGGGGCTGCGGGAAAATGCCAGCAAACTGGAAGTACAGCTCTTCAACACGGATGCGTTTATCGTCACGGTGGGAGACAGGGTAAGCCGCATTCTGCGGGTGGATAAGGCAGGCGAGAAGCTTGCGACCACGGCGTTCAGGCTGATATTTATGATAAGGGCGGGAATACCTTCAGAAAAAGTTCACTCGTTAGTGAATGCGTATCTGAAAGATGCCCCGGCGTTACGTCAGACGGTGCTGGAAGGTATACGGCGCAGCGGACGTTTTATGGCGAGCGGGAATGAAGTCGCCGAGCTTAAACAGAGAATGAGCAGCAGGCTGGAAGAGCACTTTGCATCAGAAAAGGGCAAGGCCGAATATCGGCTGGCGGGAATAAACAGTCTGTTGCTGGTGCTGAATGCGATGGATTTTATCTACCTGTGCGGACAGGTAAGGGATGAGAAGAAGCCGCTGGCGAGCCTGCTGGCCAGCGGGCTGGCGATGGTGAGTCAGGGGACGTCGGTTATTTTGCCGGCAATAGAAAAAGGTCTGGAAGCGCGTGAGCTTACGGTGGCCTGGGTCAAGGGGGTTGGGGCGGCAGCGGGTGGAACTGCGTCTTTAATTTCGGTGTTTGCTGATGGTGCAAGTACTTACGAAGAGTTGCAAAGCAATCGTTTTTTACTTTCCTCTGTATTGCTTATTAAAACAACAGTTGATGTCCTGGCAGTCACAAAATCAGTCGGTCTTCTGCTGGAACAGTTTAGTCAACCGATAGTTAAAAAAGTAGCTGGGAAAATTACAGGTTTTTTGGCTTGGGAAATTTTAGGGATCCGAATACTTGCAGTACTGATGACCTGGGAAGTGATGGTAGCGATAACTTTGTTACAGGTGGTTGTGACCTGGATATCGGACGATGAGCTTCAGATATGGTGCAGGAAATGTGTATTTGGAACAGCACCGTTCAACCGCAGTGTGGCAGACCAGAATAAAGCCTTGGAAGGGGCGATAAAGGATATTTCATGAATTCAAAAGAGCAGCATCAGATATGCTCCCGTTTTGTTGAGCCAGAAAAATTAGCAGACCTGCGTACAAAGCGAGAGATTGAGATGATGAACGGCAGGCCGTGGACACGTGAGCTTCCGCCGCCGCCGGTATTGCCGCCTTATGGTCCTCTGGAGAAAATATCAGGGAAACTGCAGTCTTTCCGTAGCGAATATTTTCGGGAGTATTTTGATGCAGTTGCCTACCGGACCAGCACGTTGCCGGAGATATCAGATGGCCAGCGCGGAGCTGCCGCCGCTGCAGCGATAGTTGCAGGGAGCCCGGGTGTCGGGGCTGTAATGATGGCTGAAAGCGAGTCTTCGAATGATTCGGCGGAATATGTGCAGGGGATGATTAATGGCCAGCCGTTTCGCGGCTGGGTGGGTGTCACCCGGCTTCAGACTGGCGATGATGTGGACATGATTGTTGAGTGGCAGCATGACCATTATGAGGTCTATGCCATTGCGTTACCGGAAGAGCGGATAGTGTCAGTATGTCCGAAATGTGATATGGGGCATATTGCGCATATGCTGTGGCGCATTAAAAATATGTTCATTCTAATCACCATATTGATGGTGGCTTTTGTTTCTGTATGTGTATTTATCTCTATCTCAAAAGGAAATCCAAATGGTGTCTCTTTATTTGAGAGGTTTTATCTTTTCCTGGTAATGGCTTTTGTGGTGTCCTCTGTAATTTCGGGGTTGATTGCATTCTTTGCATATAAAGCCTGTGCGCCAACACGCTGCAAACTGGCGGAGGAGATATTTCAGTTGCTGCGGATGAGGCGTGTTGCAACAATCAATCTCAATAAAATAACAAAAAAACGTGAGCAACAACTAAAAGATAATGGGAAGTGGTATGAGCCGGGTGATAAAAGCAAACCTGCCTGTCCCAGCGGGAGATTCATTTATTCAGATGAAGGCTGGTTTTACTACTAAATCGGCAGTGAAACAAGCTACTTTCGCTAGTGTTATTAGTCGTGGAATGCTTCTGGTGTGGAATTAATTGCTGAAAAATAAACGGTGGAAATATATTTTGGAGTCAGATCTCTGGCGATTTTGCTGGCCTGGGCAGTGATGGTGGCGATAACTTTGTTACAGGTGGTTGTGACCTGGATATCGGACGACGAGCTTCAGATATGGTGCAGGAAATGCGTATCTGGAACAGCACCGTTCAACCGCAGTGTGGCAGACCAGAATAAAGCCCTAGAAGGGGCGATAAAGGATATTTCATGAATTCAGAAGAGCAATATCAGATATGTTCCCGTTTTGTTAAGCCAGGAAAATTAGCAGACCTGCGTACAAAGCGAGAGATTGAGGTGATGAACGGCAGGCCGTGGACACGTGAGCTGCCGCCGCCGCCGCGATAGTCGCAGGGAGTCCTGGCGTCGGGGCTGCCATTATGGCTGAGAGCGAATCATCAAATGATTCGGCGGAATATGTGCAGGGAGATATTAATGGCAGACCATTTCGCGGCTGGGTGGGCATCACCCGACTTCAGACTGGCGATAATGTGGACATGATTGTTGAGTGGCAGCATGATCATTATGAAGTCTATGCCATTGCGTTACCGGAAGAGCGGATAGTGTCTGTATGTCCGAAATGTGATATGGGGCATATTGCGCATATGCTGTGGCGGATTAAAAACATGTTTATTCTCACGGGGATTTTTTTCTTCTCGGTGCTTTTTGCGGGAGTTCTGAGTGAAGTGATTGAAGATACCTGGAAGGGCCTTGAGTCATTTATCACCACATACTTTTGGTTGTATGTTATAGCATTGTTGGGGGGAGTGGGTCTTTCAGGATTAATTGCATTCTTTGCTTATAAAGCCTGTGCTCCAACACGCTGCAAACTGGCGGAGGAGATATTTCATCTGCTGGGTGTGAAAAATATTAGAACAGTAAACCTCAATAAGGTGACAAAAAAACGTGAGCAACAACTAAAAGACAATGGGAAGTGGCATGAGCCGGGTGATAAAAGTAAGCCTGCCTGTCCCAGTGGGAAATTCATTTATTCAGATGAAGGCTGGTTTTACTACTAGACAGAAAAAGACAGTGTTATTTTGGTTACCCTCGACAGGAAACGAGGTAAGCCAGCATGCCCAATTTTGAAATTTACCTACTCAGGAGGAAATTGCTATCTCTACTGAGAGAGGGAGCGGCTAAATATGAATAAGATAATGATGTTTTATGAAAATCATAAATACAAATTAATTGAAATGTGTTTCTAATATTATTCTGGCAGGGTTGATTATGGATGATAAATTTTTTAACGATATACATGAAGAAATTACCAATGCTGCTTTTGGGAAAAATGGGAAATGTTTTCTGCTGATAGATGCATCTTTAGAACAGTATCATTCAGAACTTTTTTTGCCCGGTATTCTTAGAGAATATAAATCTTATCCTGTTACATTCCGCCAGGAAGAACTTCAGGGGGCTTTACCACTTTACCTTTTCCCTCTTAGTGCCTCCAGCGAGAGAGATGGTCAATTGTTTAAGAATAGTATTTACCATTCATTGAATGAGTTGAAAATAGAAAAACTTGAGTCCGGGGAAGGGCGCAGCGTCTGTGCGTGGATTTCGACGGATTTAACTGGGGAGCAGCTTGCTGAACAGGTCGCTTTGTCCGCCGTACAGTCGATTCAATCAGTTGGTAATATATTACTTCGCTATTACGACCCATCAGTATTTGGTTTGTTAATGTATACGCTAGATAAATGGCAAAAACAACAGCTATTAAGCAATATTAATACATGGTCTTATATTGATGGAGGCGGAATAGCTCAGGTGGTGAATGGTGATGGTAAATGCAAAAAAAAATTAAACTACTCACTTGGATTAACAGAGCAAAATGCATTAGAAATGGGCCGAATTTTAGTTGTTAATTATATTTTGCGAGCATATCGGAAAATGAGAATGCCGCATAAATTTAGTGAGCGTGATGTTATGGGATTATTGCATCCTGCGCTGGATTATTATTATTCAACTTTCTCAACATCCGATAAGGATGTTATTGATTTTGGGCTTGATGTGTTGAGCGCGCAGCGGCTATTTTATCAGGATGAGGTATTTAAGAAGATCTTATTTAGTAATCGCAGTAAAGACCTTCAGTCATACTCAGATATTAAATCCATAATTGACAGTATGGCATGTTAAGAAGTTTTTTCTCTTAAAGAAAATGTGCTGTTAACAATGATGGAGAATGATATGAATTGGCCTGTGCAAATAATCCCTCCAGTCGATAAGATTCCTGGAATTAAATGGAGTAAATGGTTTTTTTCTTTCATAAGTATTTTGTTGATTGTGGTGGTTAGTTGGGTTGGGGCTAAAATTATTTTGCCTGCTGAAGATGATGAGCTTTTGAAATTGCTTACCCTGTTGTTTTTTTCGGTGCCCCTAGCTTTTTCTGTCATAATTTCCGTTAGAATCTATTACCATGGTTTGTGTTTGTCGGCATTCGAAGCAAGAGAGCGCGAAGCAGCATTGGTCAGGAAAGACTGGACTGAATGGGCAAGTAAAAAGTTTTATGTTTCCGCTTATAAACTATTTCTCCCTTCTGCAATATCGCAAACCGATATAGCAATGTCTCATTCGGTTGAAATATATAATAACCAGCGATTGAAACTACGGGGCCATAACGATGATTTATATACTGAAGAACAACTGATTTACGAACTGTTGTCGTCTGTCAGAACAAGGCTGTTACGGTTGAGTGAATCATGTATATTTGATATTATATTTACCTATGATAGTAATTATATTACTTTCTCAATATTTCAAGAGTGTTGGGCTGCGATCGGGTTTGATGAAAATTGCTTGCGTAATTATTACTGTTGGAGTAAAGCATTAGGACAGGGATTTGATACATTATCCAACATCTCAAAAAATCGGGTGTCAATAATAATATCTGCAAACATTGAAACTTTTGTAAAATACCCCCCTGACTCAACAGAGTTCGCTTCAATATTGCTGGTGACTCATCGAGAACAACTCCCTGAAAAAAACAATAATGGTGTGGCTTTGCGACCAATGGTATGCAACAAAAATCTCACCAAACAAGAGGTCATCCACATGATGACTTACCAGTCAGATATTCTTAAAACGACAAGAGTACTTTTTAACAATATGAGTGCAGAGGAAGCTTCAGAAGTTTCGGAGATATTAAGACTCTCATCTTTATCTATGAATGTTGAATGGGAGTGTGAGATAATGCATTTAAATTTGATGCTGGGTAATTTAAATGAGCACCATTTTTGGTTGGTGTTTACTCTGGCCCTTTTCATATCAGAAAAAAATAATGAGCCGGTTTTAATGGTCACTGGCGTTGGTGATGAATACCTTTTAAATGTCATTAAGCCATTTGATAATCGCAAGGAGCATTAAATTGAACACCTCGGCAAAATGGAGAGTGATTGGCCTTGTATCCTGTCTCATTATCTTTGGTGTGCTGACTTTTATAGGATGTTACTACTATGGGGATATCTTTGGATGGGTATCCTCAAAAGAAAAAGTGAGCCTTTGGTTCTTATGCATGTTTTTAATTTCTGTGTTCCTGATGTTGATGAACTTCGGTGTGTGGTTCCATCAAAAAGAGTATCGCTTTCAGCATATCGCGGGAGGGAAGTCCGTCACAGCTAATGTTCTTAATAACTATAAAAAGTCCAGTAAAAAGGATCCTGTAAAAGCTCATTTACGCCGACGCTATAGCTTCTTGTGGCAAAACAAGATCCGCCTGCTGTTGATCACCGGCGATGAAGCCGCGATTGAGCAACTGGTACCTGGCCTGCAACAGCAGCAGTGGCTTGAAGGCAACCGCACCGTGCTGATTTACGGTGGCAGCCTGGCATCGGAGCCTGACCGCGAAAAATACATCGCGCTGCGTAAACTGCGCCGCGGGCGTCCGCTGGACGGGATTGTCCGTGTACTGCCTGAGTCACTTAATCTGACCCCACAAATCAGTGACAACGATTTACGCGGCCTGGAAAAAATCAGCGAACTGCTGCGTTATTCCGCTCCGGTCTGGCTGTGGCAACTGTGCAGCAGTCACTGGTCGCAGGGTACGCGTCCTGAGCAGGCGGTAGGCGCAAGCTTTCCACCACGCGCAAAAGAAGATGATGTAATCCGCCAGCTGGAACTGATGCTGCCGGCCCTGCGGGCGCAGGGGATGAGTCAGGTCGCGAAAAACAGCAGCCACGACTTCCTGCTGCGCCTGAGCCAGCACCTGAACGACGGTGCTATTGCCCGCTGGGCTCAGCAGTTGCAGCCATGGCTCTTTGTTTCTCAACAGCGCGTCCCGCTGCGTGGTCTGATGTTCAGCCTGTCGGAGAAGAAACCTGCCGGAATGTCAGCGGGGACAGCCGATGCTGAGAATTATGGATCACAGCGTCATGCCCTGACTCTGCCAGCAACCTGGCAGGGTATTGTTGACGACTGCACCCGCGTACGTGGCCGTCGTGTCGGTATGCCGTGGGAACGAGCGCTGGCCTGGGCACTGATGGCCATCATCAGTGTCTGTGGGGGAGGGATGCTGCTGTCGTTTGCGGTCAACCGGTCACAAATAGTTTCTGTTGCACAGCAGGCTCATGCTCTGGTGGAGCACCCTTCTGTATCGGATTACCAGCTGACGGCCCTGCATGCTTTGCGTAATGATGCCGGTCGCCTGCTGCACCATATTCTGGACGGCGCGCCATGGTATCAGCGCTTTGGTCTTAACCATGATCAGCAGTTGCTTGACGCAATGCTGCCCTGGTACGGGGCGGCGAACAACCGTCTGATACGTGATCCGGCAAATGAAGCGCTTAAGCAGAAGCTCATTGCGCTGGTCAATTCGGCACCCAACAGCGACCAGCGGACACAGCTGGCGAAACCGGGTTATGACCAGCTGAAAGCCTGGCTAATGATGTCCCGTCCGGATAAAGCTGATGGTGCATTCTACGCGCAAACCATGAAAACCGTGCAGCCGACGCGTTTAGGTATCTCAGCTGGCCTGTGGCAAAGCCTGTCACCGGATTTGTGGGCTTTCTACATCACCGAACTGCCTAAGCAGCCACAGTGGAAAATCACGCCGGATGCGCAGCTGGTCAGCCAGAGCCGCCAGGTGTTGTTGCAGCAGATAGGACGGCGCAACGCGGAAAGTACGCTGTACGAGAACATGCTCAAATCCGTACGTCGTAACTTTGCCGATGTGTCTCTGGAGGACATAACTGGCGGTACCGATGCCCGTCGCCTGTTTACCACCGATGAGGTGGTGCCGGGCATGTTCACCCGTCAGGCCTGGGAGGGAGGGATTCAGCAGGCCATTGAGAAAGCGGCAAACTCCCGCCGCGATGAAATCGACTGGGTACTGAGCGACAGCCGGAAAACCGTTTCCTCAGACCTGTCGCCGGAAGCCCTGAAAGCGCGTCTGACACAACGCTACTTTACTGACTTTGCCAGCAGTTGGCTGAGCTTCCTCAACAGCCTGCAACTTAATCCGGCAAACAATATTGCAGACGTCACTGACCAGCTGACGCTGATGAGTGATGTTCGCCAGTCACCGCTGATTGCCCTGATGAACACCCTCGCCTGGCAGGGGCAGGCCGGCCAGAAGAGTGAAGGCCTGTCGGACTCCATCATCAAATCGGCTAAAGACCTGGTAGGCGGGAAGGACAAACCGGTAATTGACCAGTCAGCCTCAGGCCCGCAGGGCCCACTGGATGAAACCTTTGGACCGTTGCTAACACTTATGGGTAAAAACAACGGCAGCAACGTTATGTCGGCTGACAATTCACTGAGCCTGCAAACGTATCTTACCCGTATCACCCGTGTGCGTCTGCGTCTGCAACAGGTCGCCAGCGCCTCTGACCCTCAGGAAATGATGCAGAGCCTGGCGCAGACCGTATTCCAGGGCAAAAGCGTGGACCTGACCGACACCCAGCAGTACGGCAGCCTGATTGCTGCAAGCCTGGGCGAAGAGTGGAGTGGTTTTGGCAGCACCATGTTTGTGCAGCCGCTGACCCAGGCCTGGGAAACTGTGCTTCAGCCATCGGCAGCGAGCCTGAATGACAAATGGAGTCGTTCCGTGGTGGCGAACTGGCATACGGCATTTGACGGACGTTTCCCATTTGCTGTCAGCAAGAGTGATTCCTCTCTGCCAATGCTGGCTGAGTTTGTGCGTAAGGACAGCGGACGCATTGAGCGCTTCCTGACCACGGAACTCGGCGGTGTGCTGCATAAGGAGGGCAGCCAGTGGGTACCGGATAAGGTTAATAGCCAGGGGCTGAGCTTTAACCCAGCCTTCCTGCGGGCGATTAATCAGCTCAGCCAGCTATCGGATATCTTATTTACCGACGGCTGTCAGGGCATCAGCTTTGAACTACAGGCGCGTCCGGTACCGCAGGTGGTAGAAACGCAACTGACTATTGATGGACAAAAGCTGCACTACTTCAACCAGATGGCAGACTGGCAGAGCTTCCGCTGGCCTGGTGACACCTACAAGCCCGGAACCATGCTGACATGGACCACCGTCAATGCGGGTGCACGTCTGTTTGGTGATTACAGCGGAATCTGGGGCTTTATTCGCTGGCTGGATGAAAGTAAGAGAGAGCAGCTTGACCGCAGTCAATGGATGATGAGTTTTACCGCCCCGGATGGTCGTACCCTACAGTGGGTACTGCGTTCACAACTGGGCAGTGGGCCGCTGGCGTTACTGGCACTCCGGGGTTTTACGCTGCCAGATCAAATATTCAGCGTCGACAGCGCGGCTATGGCGCAGGCGCTGATGACCAACACAGAAAACAGTGACATGGACGGAGTCGAATAATGGACGCTTTGCAGAATCTGGTTGTTGCCTGCCAGGCGGATGAAACCTTGCTGCGACAGCAGGCGCAGTCACGTATGGAAAGCTGGCAGAGCTGGCTTACCCCTATCAGTGAGATCAATCCTACAGGAGAAGACCCGGGTTATGACGATGATTTCCAGCGTATCCGGGAGGAGGTCAATAAACTTTCCGGCATTGATACCGGGCTGATTTGCCAGCTGGCTGAAAAGGTGCTGATCACTGTGGCCAAAGATGTCCGGGTTGCTACTTACTATTGTTGGGCGCGCTTGCACCAGGACGGTGAAACCGGGTTTGCTGAAGGGCTTGAGTTACTGGCGGGATTACTAACCCAGTATGGAACACAGCTCCATCCTCAGCGCGAGCGAAGCCGTAAACCGGCGCTGGAGTGGCTCGCAGGCTCTCGTCTACTTGACAGCCTGTTGCTCTGGCCAGAAGTGGTACGCGACGATGCCCAGCGTACGACCGGTGCGTTGCTGCTCATCCGTGACAGTCTTGAAACTGAGCCGGAAGCGTCACGTCCAGATCTGAATGCTCTGTACAGCGCGCTGGGATCCCGCCTGATGAAAGCCGGTGGCGTGGATGCGGTAATACCCCAGAACGCCAGCAGTCAGACACGCGCGCATACAGCATCTCAAACGGCAGAACAGGACGCGCCAGTGCTGAGCCGCATCACGTCCGGTCAGGATTTGCTGGCTCAGGCCCGAACCCTAACGGGATATTTGCGTGAGCAACCTGATGGCTGGCTTGCCGCACACCGGCTGATGAAAAGTCTGCGTCACGACACGCTGAGAGCGATCCCGGCACCGGATGCCGAAGGGAAAACGCGCATCGAACCGCCGCGGGCTGACCAGCGGGCAATGCTCAAACGGCTGTATTTGCAACAGAGCTGGCTGGAGATACTGGAACAAGCGGACAGCACTTTCTCGCGTGGCGCCAATCATCTCTGGCTGGATTTGCAGTGGTACATCCATCAGGCCCTGATTAAATCAGGCCAGGATGTGCTGGCCGATATCATTATCGCTGACCTGAAAGGGCTGCTGCGGCGCCTTCCCGGACTTGAAACGCTGGCCTTCAATGACGGCACACCCTTTGCTGATGAGGTCACGCTGAACTGGATAAACCAGAGCGTGCAGGACGAGATGTCCAACTGGCGGGATGAGCCTGTCAATGCCTTGAGTGAAACGGGCAACGATATTCTGGCCCTTGAACCGGAAGTTTTGGAGAAAGCTGACACGGATGGTCTGGATGCCACACTCCACTGGCTGCAAACGCGCCCGGGCACCGACACCACAAAAGACAAATGGTTGGTGCGTCTGCTGATGGCCCGCGTGGCGGAGCAGAAGGGTAAGAATGAGCTGGCTCTGCATCTGCTGGGTGAGCTTGACGGTGCAGCACAGGCCATCACCCTCACGCAATGGACGCCAGCATTGTTGTTTGAAGTGAAATCGCGCCGCCTCAGGCTGCTGCGCATGAAAGCCGCCCGCAGCGAAACCGATAAGTCACGGCTTCAGCCAGAGATGGACCAGCTTCTGGCGGGCCTGATTGCGCTTGACCCGGCAGGCTGTGCGGTGCTTTGCGGGTAAAGCGACTGACATACCTTTAAAACACATTTATTCAGGTTCTTATGGATGATTTAACCCTGCGTTATTACGACGCTGAAATGCGCTACCTGCTGGAAGCCGGCGAAGAATTTGCCCGCGCTCACCCCGAGCAGGCGGCTATGCTCAATCTCGATAAGGCGGGCGCGCGCGACCCGTACGTGGAGCGCCTGTTCGAGGGCTTTGCCTTCCTGATGGGCCGTCTGCGCGAGAAGCTTGACGACGACCTGCCGGAACTGACCGAAGGGCTGGTCAGCCTGTTGTGGCCGCATTATCTGCGCACCATTCCCTCGATGTCGGTGGTGGAGTTCACTCCTGTCTGGCGTGAGATGAAAGAACCGATGCGTATCGCCAGAGGTTTCGAGGTCAATTCGCGGCCGATCGGTGAAAAAGGCACGCGTTGTCGCTACACCACATCTAAAGAGATAACCCTTCAGCCACTGGCGTTGGAGCATGCCCGCCTGTCGACTGATCCTGACGGGCGCTCTGTCATCAGCCTGCGCTTCAGTTGTAGCCATCTTGCTGACTGGAGCCGTGTCGATCTCAGCCAGATCCCGTTCTATTTCAATGCTGACGCACCGCTGGCCTGCGCTATGCATGAAGCTTTTACCATGAATACGGCGCGTCTGTGGCTGCGCATGCCAGGTGACGTAGACAGAAGGCCGATGGACGGGTATTTCACCGCACTGGGGTTTGGTGATGATGACAGGCTGTGGCCGAAGGGGGACAGCAGTTTCAGCGGTTACCAGTTGCTGCTGGAGTACTTCACCTTCCGCGAGAAATTTATGTTCATGGGGCTGCGCGGGCTGGAGGCCGTGATCTTTCCTTCTGAGCTTCCTTGGTTTGAAATCGACGTGGTGCTGGCGGAACGCTGGGAGCATGACTTCAGCTTTACCGAAAAGCACCTGCGCCTGAATTGCGTGCCGGTCATTAACCTGTTTCCGCTGGAATCCGATCCGCTGACGCTCAATTCTCTGCAAACCGAATACATGCTGCGCCCGATGCGCGTGCAGGATGGCCATACCGAGATATATACCGTGGATTCGGTGATGTCGTCGAGTCAGCATACCTACGTGCCGTTTTCGAGCTTCCGTCATAAGGGAGGAATGATGCGTCATGAAGCACCGGAATATTACTACCACACCCGCGTGCGCCGCGGTCCGTCCGGCCTGCATAACACCTGGCTCATTCTTGGCGGCGAAGCATTTGATAATCATACCGTCCCGGAAGACGAAAGCCTGTCGCTGACGCTCACCGGCACAAACGGTCAACTGCCACGACGTGCGCTGCAAAGCACCGTGCTTGATACGGTGATGAAAACCACTTCGGTCAGCATTGCCGTGCGCAACCTGTGTGCGCCGACGCTGCCTTGTTACCCACCGGCGCAGGACCGTTTCCACTGGCGCGTGCTGAGTCACCTTGGCAGCGGATTTCTGTCGATGATGGATAATGCCGACGTGCTGCGCGGTACCCTGGCGCTGTATGAATGGACCGACAGCGAGATGAACCGTCGCCGCCTGGAAGCCATCATTGACGTGAAGCACAGTGAAACCGAACGCTTTGAACAGGGCTACCTGGTGCGCGGCGTGCAGATTGAGGTGACCCTGGACAGCCATGGCTTTGCCGGGCGCGGTGACATCTGCCTGTTTGGCGAGATGCTGAGTCGTTTCTTTGCGCTCTACACCGACATTTATCTGTTTAACCGACTGATTATCATCCTGCAACCTACCGGAGAGCGCCTGGAATGGGAAGAGAAGCACAATCGCCGTATTCCCGGCTGAGCCCACGGCTGGAAGCCGACCTGCATCGTATGAACTTTTACCGTTTATGCCAGTTACTGGAGAAGCGTAACCCGGGCAGGCCGCTGATGGGCTCGACCAGTCATCCGGGGGATGATCCGGTACGCTTTGCCCCACATCCGGGGATGGGATTTCCGGCCAGTGAGATGAAAGCCGTGGAATATGATGAGGAGGATGACAGCCGGCCACCACTCATCCGCACGACCTTTATGGGAATGTACGGTGTCGACTCACCCTTGCCGACGGCGTATCTCGATGACATCGCTCAGCGTCGGGAAGGGCATTATGCACTACAGGGTTTTCTGGATATCTTCAGCCATCGCATTCTGACGCAGTTTTACCGTATCTGGCGTAAATACTCTTATCCTGCCACCTTTGAACCCGGTGGTACGGACAGCATCTCGCAGTCACTGCTGGGCCTGGTGGGGCTGGGTATTCCCGGCACAGCAGACCATATTGCCACACCGGTATCCCGTTTTCTGGCTTTGCTGGGTGTCCTACAGCAACCGGGCAAAACTCAGGAGGGGATGCAGGCGCTGGTGACTTTGCTGGCCCCGGAAACCACCGTTAAGGTTAGCCCGTACTGCCTGCGGCCGGTGGAAATTGGTCAGCCACTGGGCTTTTACGGTGATGACGATTTTCTGTTGGACGGCAACACACCACTGGGTGACGAAGCGATGGATGCGGGTAGCCAACTGCTGGTTGCGCTTAGGACGGATAATGAACAGGAGGCACAGGGCTGGAAGCCGGACGGTCTGCTGTATCAGGACTTTATGGTGATGCTTCGTGTCTGGCTCGGTTGGCGTTTTAAGGCAAAACTCACCCTGACCACCCGGACCCGACTTCTTGCCGTTCCGCCGCTTGGTGAAGGCCCTTTCTGGCTCGGGATGAACGGCGTGCTGGGGGCTGATGAGGGGGAGTTTACAGACGATATCCCACCGACCTTTACGACGGAACTGGGCTATTACACCGGCCTGAAGCCGGCAATATCACAACAAGGAAACCGACGTGTTACGTACAAGTTCAATTAAACATGCGAGCTTGCTGCCTGCTCTGCTGGCATTCAGCCTGACGGGGTGCGGGGTGACGCAGGGCATCACTGATGGCACCAAATCGGCATTTAACTCCGTGTTCTACAAAAAAATTAAGATGCTGCACCTGGATTTCACGGCGCGTGAAGCGTTAAACACCGATTCCCGCGAAAATAACTCACTCTCCGAGCCGGTGGTAGTCCGCGTCTATCAACTGAAAGACCGTAAAATCTTCGATAAAACGGTTTACCAGCAACTGCTGAAAGATGGCGAAACTATCCTGAAAACCGACCTGATGGCGACCCGCGATGTGGTCGTAAAACCGGGCGGTGATACAAATCTTGATATGCCAATGGAAGAAGAAACGCAGTTTGTCGCGGTAGTCGGCCTGTTTCGTCACCCGGACCTGGTCAACAATACCTGGAAGCAGGTTCTAAAACGTGAAGATCTCGATCCGGATAAGCCGCGCATTCTGGAGGCTGGGAATAACCACCTTACGTTACAGCCATTGAAGGATGACTGATGCCACAGGGACACAACACGCCATCGCTTTATGAAATGCTGAGCGGTAATTTCTCAGGAGGCCTGAGCTTCAACCAGGTCAGCGAACAAAATCAGGTGATTTTATCCGTACTCGATAACATGCAGCGCATCCTCAACTGCCGCGCCGGTACGCTGGCTCACCTGCCGGACTACGGCCTGCCGGATATGACAAAAATCCTCCAGGGGATGCCCGGAACCGCCCATCAGCTGATCACCACACTGTCGGCCGTGTTGCTGAAATATGAGCCGCGCCTGAATCGAATTAACGTGGTGATGCAGGAACAGATTCAGACCGGTGAGCTTCGCTACGCCATTGACGCGGAGCTGAAGGGGGTGGGGCTGGTGCGCTACGGCACGGAATTTATGCCCGAGGGCAGGGTATTAATCCGTCATCTGAAACAACAGCAATACCTCGATGCACGAGCCGCCATCTAGTTATTACTCAGGTTAAAACAGTTATGACAATAAATTCTGAACGCCAACTTAAAACCGGCGGGGATCCGCGCACGCTTGCGGATTACGCTGCCTTGCGCGAAGAAATGAACAAGCTCACCCATCCGGCACGCCCGGATGTGAACTGGCAACACGCGGAAACGCTCTGTCTGTCACTGTTCGGGCATAACGGTGTGGAGCTACAAACGGCTGCCTGGTATACGCTCGCCCGTACGCATCTGGCCGGATTGTACGGTATGAATGAGGGGCTTGCGTTACTTGCTGCACTGGTAGCCCGCCAGTGGGGAAACCTCTGGCCACAGCCTGTCCATGCGCGAATCGAAATCCTTAGTGCACTCAGCAAGCGCCTGCAACAGGTAGTACGAACGCTATCGCTGACGTACGCTGACTTAGGGCAGCTGTATCAGTCTGAAGAGCATCTGAGCGCTTTGGGGGACGTCTTGCAGCGTATGGAACTCAAGCATGCTACTCAGCTTGATGCTCTGCGCACGATGATGCAGAACGCAGCAGTGCGTCTGGAAAAGAGCGAAAATACGGACATGAGTCTGCACGGTGACGCATTGGGTGCTACGGAAATTCACCTCGTCGGACCGACTGAGCGTAGTAAATGGGTTTATGTGGTTGAGCCCGAGCCGGTGCTGAACGTTGGGGTGGTTAAAGAACCTCCGGTGTCGATGAAACCCTGGAAGCCATTTGCTGCTGGTATGTTGACCATGCTGGTGGCAGCCAGTGTCGTCGCAGGAGGATGGCAGATGTTGCATGCGCCAGATTCGGCACAAGCGCAGCTAGCCGCGGCTCTGGCTCCTCTACCTCAAGGGCTATCTACAGGGCAATTAGAGGCGCTGCAACAAACGTCACCATCACCGGAACCGGGGCTTGGCAGGACACAACAGCTGTTAGCGCAGCTTTTACAGTTGAAACCAGACTGGGCAGTGAGCTTCGGCGACCGTCTGGTGCAGCAGGCGCTGACGCTGTGGCCGGAAGAAGCCAAACCCCTGGCGCAACATTGGCAGAAACAGATGAGTATCGCTGCGCTAGCAGATTTAGATCTGAATGGCTGGCATCAGGGTATGGCGCAGTTGCAGCAGTTGACGAACAAGCTGAACGCACTGGATGAACAGAAGGGGAAGTACATTACGGTGAGTGAACTGAAATCAGACGTGTTTGCCATGTCGCAGTCATTTAGCCAAACCATACCGCTTGAGGAGCAGCTTCGTCTGCTTTCCACTCTACCTGCCGGGCAACCCCGGTCAGCAGCGCAGCAAAACAAGGTCGAACAACATCTTCAGCAGTTGATTGTTAGCTACGCCCTGCTGAAGCACAAAAAAGAACAATAAGACTGGCGAAAAACACGGAGTTAACATGTCAGCAAGAGAACGTTTTTTTAAGAAAGTGCAGCAGAATAACGTAAATAAACCGATTCATATTAATACGGCTGAAGCCGAAGTCAGGGCTTTTTGTCAGCGGATGGATGATCTTGCACAGCAAATTATTGTTTGGTTTGAGGGTTCTGGTATTGAAGTCCTGTTATCCCAAAAGCATATCACCGATTTGAGTACGGTCGGCTACAGCCTCAGTAGCAGTATATGTCGTTATGTCATCACGACTGTCATTCTGCGAAATGGAGATCGCAGCGTCAGCATTATGCCAGAACAGATCATCAGGGGATCAGAGAAGGGGTGTATGACAATGTGCATTAATGCCCCCGGCAGTATATCGGGGGAGAGGATATACCATTTAAGCATGGCGCCTGAAACAGGCTGGTATATTCGTCGCGGACATCAAAGTGTGAAAGAGAATGTTCTCATGACGGAGGACTATTTTTTCCAGTCAGTCGACTGTCTGGCCTGACCGTAAGCCAGCCTGGTGGGAGGTCACGGTAACGTAGTTGATATATATTAACTACGTTAACTTATTAAGCATGACTAAACAATGTTGCCCTACGGTACTCCTTCTTAAATAGGTAAGTGCTAATATTTAAGGGGGGGCGGTAACCAAACTACAAGCTGGATATTTACCGTATATCATGCTTTTTATCTGCCTTAAGCGAAACTGCTCAAATCAAACTGCAAAACAACAAACCAACGACGAACGTGAGGACAAAATACTGTGGCAATGCTATAAACCTTAGAGCCCACAAAAATATAAAGTCGTAGGAAAAACTATGCTAAGAAATATTAGTGTCAGAACCTTCATTGTCTATTTCCTTTTATGTGTGTTTTTGGTAAGTGATGGAGTTATAGCGCTATTTTCAGGGAGTTTTTCGCTTTTTATTGCAGTCATTATCGTACAATGTATCGCCTTAATTTTACTCTGGGCGTATATGACAAAATATCTTGTGACGCCGATCAATACTGTGAAAAAAAGTATTGAAGAAGTGACGTCAGGCAATCTCGGCGTGTCGATCCCTGAATTCGGCAACAACTGTGCGGGACGACTGATCCCGGGCATTAATAGTCTCTCCAGCAACATTGCAACGCTGGTCCGTGAGATCCGCGCCTCCTCGCAAACCGCGATGACCCTGTCAGATCAGCTTTCTTCACGCAGCGCGCAGCTTTCCGTTAAAACAGAACAGCAGTCAGCTTCGCTGGTGCAAACGGCAGCCAGCATGGAAGAGATGGCTGCAAGTACAAAAAATAATGCCGACAATACCCGTTTAGCCAGCGAACAGGCGAATATCGCGACGTTGCAGGCGCGTAAAGGCGGAGAGTTAATGGGGCAGGTCGCGAACAATATGCAATCAATTACCGACTGCGCCCAGCAAATGACAGAGATTATCTCGCTGATTGACGGTATCGCTTTTCAGACCAATATTCTGGCGCTTAATGCTGCCGTTGAAGCGGCAAGAGCGGGCGACCATGGAAAAGGATTTTCAGTAGTCGCCGGTGAGGTCAGAAGCCTGGCGCATCGTAGCGCCGAAGCGGCAAAAAATATTAAGTCATTGATTGAAGTCACCAGCCATAACGTGACGCAGGGCGTTAACGTAGTCTCTGAAGCTGAAAAAAACATGCACGACATCGTTACCGGCTCGGGCAATGTCAGCAGACTGATGGATGAAATTTCCGCCTCAACATCGGAACAAGAAAAAGGGATTTCACAAATCACGCTGGCATTGTCAGAGCTGGAACGCGTAACGCAGAGCAATGTGTCGATGGTTGAAGAACTGAACGGTTCTTCAGATGTGCTGCGCAATCAGGTGATTGAACTTCAGACACGAACACGTAATTTCCGTCTGAAGAACGAGTACCAGGCTGATAATGCGTTAATAAGCCGCGAATGGGTGGTGAATTCCTGAGCATATTCAGGATGATGCCTCACATAATTATTGCTTAACCCTCGACGAAAGCTAGACTGACACCGAAAGAGATAAATCGGTGGAGGCGCTGTGGAGAGCATTAAAGGGTCTGAAGTTAACGTACCTGACGCGGTTTTTGCATGGGTACTTGATGGACGCGGGGGCGCAAGGCCGCTTGAAGATCAGGATCACATCGACAACGAACACCCATGCTGGCTGCACCTCAACTACACGCACCCGGACAGCGCCGAGTGGCTCGCGTCCACGCCGCTATTGCCCAACAACGTTCGGGATGCGCTGGCGGGAGAAAGTCTCAGACCTCGCGTCAGCCGGATGGGTGAGGGGACGTTAATAACACTGCGTTGCATAAACGGCAGTACGGATGAGCGTCCGGATCAGCTGGTGGCAATGCGTGTCTACATGAATGAACGATTGATTGTTTCCACCCGTCAGCGAAAAGTGCTGGCGCTGGATGACGTCATTAACGATCTGAAAGAGGGCACGGGGCCTACGGATTGCGGAAGCTGGCTGGTGGATGTATGTGATGCGCTGACCGATCATGCCAGCGAGTTTATTGAAGAACTCCACGATAAAATCATCGATCTGGAAGACAACCTGCTCGATCAGCAAATTCCCCCACGTGGTTTTCTGGCGTTGTTGCGAAAACAGCTCATTGTTATGCGCCGCTATATGACCCCGCAGCGCGACGTCTATGCGAGACTGGCCAGCGAACGCATGAGCTGGATGAATGACGATCAGCGTCGCAGAATGCAGGATATTGCTGACCGGCTGGGACGTGGTCTGGACGAAATTGATTCGTGTATCGCCAGAACGGCGGTCATGGCGGATGAGATAGCACAGGTAATGCAGGAGTCATTAGCCAGGAGAACCTATACCATGTCGCTGATGGCGATGGTCTTTTTACCGAGTACGTTCTTAACCGGGTTGTTTGGCGTCAATCTTGGGGGGATCCCCGGCGGTGAATATCACTATGGCTTCACCACGTTTTGCGTCATGTTAGTGGTTTTGATTGGGGGTGTTGCATGGTGGTTGCATCGTAGTAAATGGCTGTAAATTTACGCATTTTCTAATGCAGCGACTGCTTCAAAACGACATTTTAATTGAGCGAAGTCAATAAACTTAGACCATGTTAGGTGCAATATTACTCCCGCAGGTGAATGCAACGTCAAGCGATGGGCGTTGCGCTCCATATTGTCTTACTTCCTTTTTTTGAATTACTGCATAGCACAATTGATTCGTACGACGCCGACTTCATAGTCGGCTTTTTTTTGCCTCCTGTTTATCTGCGTCTACCCTTTAGGGGTAAGCACCCAAATCTGGAGGAAAAGATGAGTATGCTACTTGCCTTGCAACGCCTGAACACATGGCAGTCCGATCCGGTGCCCACCGATCCGACCCCAATTCCCGATCCCATCCCGCGTCCGCAGCCGATGCCGGATCCGCCACCGGACGAAGAACCGATTAAATTGTCGCATCGTTAGCGGAGATCTGCGAGGATACGCGCCATCTGACTGCAATCATTACCATGAGAGTATATTGTGACCGCTTTTTCCACGCTGAACGTTCTGCCTGAAGCCCAACTGACAAACCTGAATGAGTTGGGTTACCTCACTATGACCCCTGTCCAGGCCGCCGCGCTGCCGGCTATCCTTGAAGGCCGGGATGTGCGCGTGCAGGCGAAAACCGGTAGTGGAAAAACGGCTGCATTTGGACTCGGCCTGTTGCAGCATATTGATGCAACCCTGTTTCAGACCCAGTCCCTGATACTCTGCCCGACGCGCGAGCTGGCCGACCAGGTCGCGGGTGAGCTGCGTCGTCTGGCGCGTTTTTTGCCTAACACTAAAATTTTAACGCTCTGCGGCGGACAACCGTTCGGTGCGCAGCGCGATTCCCTTCAGCACGCGCCGCATATCATTGTGGCAACGCCGGGCCGTCTGCTTGATCACCTGCAAAAAGGCACCGTTTCACTCGATGCACTGCAAACGCTGGTGATGGATGAAGCTGACCGCATGCTGGATATGGGCTTCAGCGATGCGATTGACGAAGTGATCCGCTTTGCGCCAGCCACGCGTCAGACGCTGCTTTTTTCTGCCACCTGGCCAGAGGCGATTGCGGCGATCAGCGGGCGCGTGCAGAAGAACCCGCTGACCATTGAAATCGATACTGTCGATGCATTGCCAGCGATTGAGCAGCAGTTCTTCGAGACGTCGCAGCAGGGCAAAATTCCACTGCTGCAAAAATTGCTTAGCCAACACCAGCCAGCGTCCTGCGTGGTGTTCTGTAATACTAAAAAAGATTGTCAGGCGGTGTGCGATGCCCTGAACGATGCCGGACAGAGCGCATTATCGCTGCATGGCGATCTGGAGCAGCGCGAGCGCGATCAAACGCTGGTTCGTTTCGCAAACGGCAGCACTCGCGTGCTGGTTGCAACGGATGTGGCAGCCCGTGGCCTGGATATCAAATCGCTTGAGCTGGTGGTGAATTTCGAACTGGCATGGGATCCTGAAGTGCATGTCCACCGCATCGGACGTACCGCGCGTGCGGGTAACAGCGGTCTCGCCATCAGCTTCTGCGCGCCTGAAGAGGCGCAGCGCGCTAATATTCTTGCGGAAATGCTGCAACTGAAACTCAACTGGGTGAATGCCCCCGGTAATATCAGCATCGCTCCGCTGGCGGCGGAAATGGCCACCCTGTGCATCGACGGCGGAAAAAAAGCCAAAATGCGTCCCGGTGACGTTCTGGGGGCGTTAACAGGGGATATCGGTCTCGACGGGGCAGATATTGGCAAGATCACGGTCCATCCTGCACATGTCTATGTAGCGGTTCGCCAGTCGGTTGCGCATAAGGCCTGGAAACAGTTGCAGGGCGGGAAGATTAAAGGGAAAACCTGCCGCGTTCGGCTGCTGAAGTAAGGGAAAAAAGCGTCTCAGAAGCACTGTCTGAGACGCAGTCAGGTTATTTCACTTCCACCACGTTCAGGCGCAGTTCATCGAATTGCGCATCCTCTTCCTCTGGCTGCCAGCCAGCAGGCTGCATCGGGATCTCTTCGCGGTCAAACGCCAGATCCCCGCCGTTCACCACCTCTGAACCGTGGTTAATCCCTTTGAAATCGAACAGTTCAACATCGGCGAGGTGCGAAGGCACCACGTTCTGCATGGCGCTGAACATGGTTTCAATGCGACCCGGATAGCGTTTATCCCAGTCACGCAGCATGTCGCCAATGACCTGACGTTGCAGGTTCGGCTGTGAACCGCACAGATTGCACGGAATGATAGGGAAGGCTTTGGCCTGAGAGAAACGCTCAATGTCTTTCTCGCGACAGTAGGCGAGTGGGCGGATCACGATGTGTTTGCCGTCGTCACTCATCAGCTTCGGTGGCATTCCCTTCATTTTGCCGCCGTAAAACATATTCAGAAACAGCGTTTGAAGAATGTCGTCCCGGTGATGACCAAGCGCAATCTTAGTGGCGCCCAGTTCGGTTGCGGTGCGGTACAGAATGCCGCGACGCAAACGTGAGCAAAGCGAGCAGGTCGTTTTGCCCTCCGGGATCTTCTCTTTAACAATGCCGTAGGTATTCTCTTCTACGATTTTGTACTCAACGCCCAGGTTCTCAAGGTACTCCGGCAGGATATGCTCCGGGAATCCTGGCTGTTTCTGATCGAGGTTAACCGCGACCAGGGAAAAGTTCACCGGTGCGCTTTGCTGTAGATTGCGCAGGATCTCCAGCATGGTGTAGCTGTCTTTACCGCCCGACAGGCAGACCATGATGCGATCGCCTTCTTCAATCATGTTGAAGTCTGCAATGGCTTCGCCCACGTTACGGCGCAGTCGCTTTTGCAGTTTATTCAGGTTGTATTGTTCTTTCTTTGTATTTGATTGATTTTCTTGCATTTATTACTACCTTCGGAGCCAATAGGGGCATAATAGGGGCAAAAATTTTTCAGCGTGCGAGCTTATCGTTAAGCATCAGCACCTGTTCGCCATTCATTTCTTCAATCCACGCACCGTAGACTTCATAAACCATTTGCGCGTTTTCATGCCCCATCTGGCTGGCTATGAAAGACGGGTTAGCGCCGGCAGATAAAAGCCAGCAGGCAAAAGTATGCCGCGTATGGTACGGATTCCGGCGGCGAATACCAGCACGTTTTACAGCTGCGTTGAATCTCGCACCGATGCTCGATAAAGAGTAGTAGGCTTTCTGCTCTCCTTTGCGCATCCGGGGTATGAAAACGAATCGCAGGCTTTGATTTTCCACTGCGCCATACTCGCGATGATTAAAGACAATTTCGGTTTTAGGCTGTAGTGCTGTCAGCTTGCGCTGTGCTTTCAAGGCTTCAAGTGCCGGCTCTAATAGGGTGATAACCCGGTTACCTGCTTCGGTTTTTGGCGGGCCGAACATGCCCAACGCATTAAGATTGCGCTTTATATGGGCTGTACCTTTTTCCCAGTCAATATCTTCCCAGGCAAGAGCTGCGAGCTCTCCATGACGCACACCAGTATATACTGCGAACGTCCACATATTCAGGCTTTGGCCACGCTCGGATTCCGCAAGCAAACTAAACTCCTGCTTCGTTAAAGGATCCGGTTTTACTTTCCCTTTGTGTAATTTCTTGATCCCTTCGAAGGGTTTGCTACTGATAAAGCCTGATTTGTGTGCAAACCGAAGAAGTGAGCACAGAAGCGATATATAGTTGTTCACTGTACGCACAGTGCGTCCCTGTTTGTTGCTTCTGGGATTTGCCAGGTAAAGTGTCTCACCGTTCAAAAGTTCCTTTCTGTATTTCAGAATGTCGCTGTGGCGTATAGTTGAAACCGGCGTGTCTTCGTTAATGATGTGCATTAACGTACCGAGTTGTGAGCGCGTCTTACGCATCGTATTCGCGCTAATTTCTGTTTCTTTAATGTTCGTCCACAGTTCACACAGCTCTGAAAAGGTTTGAACTGAAACAGTGGTTACGGTTTTTTTTGCTTTGGAAGATGAAGGAAAGCGCTGGTGGTAATCAAACTCTCCAAGGTTGATCTCGCTAACGATCACAGCCCGAAGATTCCCGGCTTTTTTGATGTTCGCCGGGGTGTTAATCCAACCTTTTAGAATTTCGCGGCAACGCTTTCCCCGGTACATAAACCAGATACAAATCTTATTGTTTCTGATTTCGACACCTGTAGGCAAAGCTGTCATCTTACGCATCCCTTATTAACTGATTAATTCTCGGATAGTTATACCAGGTTGTGCCACGCAAGGTTTTTTCGCCAGAAGGAGATACCCGTTTAAAATGGACACCTTCCACCCAACAGCCCTGGCGATACTTCTCAATCTGTCGTTCGGTCAGGCCTGTTTTTTCTGTGAGCCTTGCGCCAACAACCCATTCTTCGTTAAAAATTACCTGCGACATGGTTCACCTCAGGTAACCGGCATGAGTATAGATATGCCGGTCTATAGTCGTTGATATTTCAGTTTCAGTTTGCCTGGCCGGGCAGGGAACGCAGTCGGCGCATGCCGGTCATTGCTGTGGCCACGTAGCTTGACTTGCAGTTGACCACTTCAACCCAGACCTTCACGCCTTCCACTCTCACCGTATAGGTCTCTTTCATCTTGCTGCGCCCATACTCGCCATATCTTTGCTGGTGGGTTGCGAGTGCGATTTCACATGCCTTGCGAGCCAAAGGGGATTGCTTACTGCCTCGATTAATCAGTCGCATTTCTTCTCCTAGAGGGAGGGTTTCCCCTCCCGATCTCGTTAGTCCACGTATTCCGGTTTCATATCCGCCAGGGTGATGCTGAACTGACCATGCAGTTCGTCGCTCAGATGGCGTTTAGACGACGCAAGAACGCGCTCTACCTCTGCGAACCGCGCAGCTGCATCGGGTTCATCTGAAGGTGGCAAGGAATTGATGGCTGCTTCGACTTTGTTCCGTGCATCAACCAAGTAATATCGTTTAACGGCCTTGTTTTTCAGCTCAGTGAAAAGGGCAGAACCCAGCGTTGCTTTCACGGTTTCAATATCTGCGCGCAGAGCTTTAGCGCTATCCACATCCTGAGCCGCCTCGATGCGGTCACGAAAATCATCAGCAAGTGCATCGATGTTTTGAGCTGATTCCTGAGCCGTTTGAGTCGTAGAGACGTTGTCACCTGAAATGTCTGCAAGGCTTACGTGCTGCGCCGGTGCTGGGTTTACCTCTCGTTCTTCACGGCGATCATCCAGTTCATCCGGGGTATAAACTCCCAGAATTACATCCGGGCAGAATAGTCTCGCCCAACGTTTGACGGCCAGGTACGCCAGCTGCTGGCGAGGGTCGTCAGCCCAAAGGGTAGAGTTTCGGGTTCGGGCCTGAGCCAGCAGTAAATCAAGTTCCCTCGGCTGATCTTCACCTTTAAGCGTTGCGCGGATAATGATGCCGATCCCGGCTTCGTCAGCCAGGGTCCAGCCCGGGACGCGGTACTCGCCTTTGTCGCCTTTACGGATGTGGAATTTTCCAACGACCTTTTCCCATGGCCCGTACCATTCATATTCAAAGCGGCTGGCCAGCACGCCGCTTCGTGAAATGACGGCATTAACCAGCTGAGCTTCATACCCGAGCACACCGTTAATCAAGTGCGTCTTCTGCGCCACGGCAAAGGGATTCATCTGCCACTGTGCCGCTTGCATCGCAACTGCCATGCAGTCGGCCTGATTGCCTTGCAGGTGCTTAGGAACAGTAGCGGTGCCCTGGGCCATAATCTGCGCGAACGTGCTGATGGCGTTCAGATACTGGGAATCGAACAAAGCCACGTTGGAGTTAATAACGGTATTCTGGTCAGCAACGGTAACGTTTGTGTTATGCATAAATCCCCCTTAAGCCTGAGCGCGCAGCGCTTCGAGGCGGCGCAGGTCAAAGTCGTTCAGTTCATCGGTGTAATCGGTAGTGATCGGCGCTGGCCATTCGCCCGTGTCGAATCCGGTTGCGATGGCGCGCATCGTTTTGCGGTACTCGAGCATGCCCAGCTCCAGCAGTTCGGTTGACGCCTCGATGATGGCGATCCAGTGGTAGTTCTCGTCTTTGTTGACGAAAATCCAGAAGAACTGATCCAGTGCCGCGGTCTCGCAATACATAGCCGCACTGAGGTGGTAGTCCCGATCAATGATTTCCCGGTGCAGCCTTGCGCGCAGGCTTTCCTGCTTCACATTCCACATGCTGATGGTTTTCAGGTCAGCACCGATGCGCACGCCGTCCAGTTCAATCTCGAGGTCAGGGCGTACACGCACTTCTGATCCGGTTTCGTCGTCGAAACCGAAATAGCTCACTTCAACGGCGCGGCTTGGATGTGTCAGCAGCATGCCCGCGGTCGGGTGCGCCAGTAGTGCGGACTGAATTGCCCGCGCTGTGGCCAGCTGCTGGCGGGTAACCAATATCTTTTCGCCAGGGTTGTTGCGCCAGGCATCCAGCAGTTCGTCGGCGAAGATGGCATCGGGCTTAACTGATTTAACTGCCTGGATCATGTCTGCTTTGGTACCGGACACTTTCAGCGGTGTCGGTTTCTGCGCTTCTTGCGCTACCTGGTCTGGATTGATGATTGCTAATTGCTCAAGTAATGCATCACGGCTGCCGCTGGTTTTAACCGGCACGGGCAGGGTGGCGTTGTACTCTTTAATGCATGCCTTCATTGCTGTTGCTGTCTGCTTCTGGCCTTCTTCAATACGCTGGTACTCAGCTGGGAGAGCCATATAGCTTTGAGCCGTTTCTTCCAGACTGGCACCAAGCGGCACTGGAGCAGGAAGGGATGCGTTATATTCTTCAAGCAACGCTTTAATCTCGTCAGCGCTTAGTAGTGCCGGCAGGCTGGCGTTGTACGCGTCGATAAACTCACGCAGAGTTGCGGTGGTCGTAAACGCACCTTCAGGGATCTCCGGTTCTACGCTGAACTCTACATCGAGGTTTTCCGGCTGCAGTGCAAGGGCGTGCACCAGATTTCCCATGTCCAGCACTTTGGATGCTGTGCGCGGGATGGTTTTAGCCACATGTCGTGCGTTGAAGTACATCAGGCTGACACGGGCATCTTTCACCTGGGTTGAGCTAATACCGTTTGCTGCGTGATAAACGTCATTCGGCAGACCTTCGTAGCGGCCAGGCTCGAAGTAAGCCGGGTATTCGATAATTGGCTCTGGCTGCTGCTCTTTCGGCGCTATAGAATCTGTCTGCGTATTAGCTGCATCAGTGCTTTCGCCCGGTGGTACCGGACCAACATCTTCGTCTTTCTCTGGCTTAGCCGTTTCCATCTGCACATCGCTGGTGGTCTCCGCTGTGTTTTCCATTTTTTCGACTTCATTTGAAGGGATATCGATGACCGGGGCGGTATTTCCAACCATCAGACCATCGATGGAGAACACGCCGCAGCCGAGATTTTCAACCTGCGGTTGTTCAGCTGGGGCTTCAGTCTCAACTACAGGAGTAGGCAACGGCAGTAATTCCACCGCAGAGTTAAATTCAGCCGTCATGGTTTTATTAACGAACTCAAGATGAGCCGCTGGCGTGTGGTGGATGTTTTCCGGCGCTATGCGGATCAGATTGAAGATTGCCGCACGGTTCACCGCCAGTACGCCGGGCTGATTACGCAGGATGGCGCTCCATGATTTCCATGGTTCTTCTTTCTTAGCCACGATTTCTTTGGCACGTCGTAATACGCACGAAGGAATTTCGAAGTGGTGGAAGTCCATAGGCAGTAGGGCACAGGCAATTTCAAGATCGAGAGTGTCCAGAGTGTGGTGCGCGCCTTCGCCGCGATCCGTTACATAGCCGCCGTCTGCATTGGTACCAGAATCAGTGCGCTGAATATTACTGATGCGATTACCAGCAGCCCATTCGCGAACGAGAATGCCGCGGTCAATGTAATCAGTCGCCGCCCAGATTCGGGTAAAACGAAGTACCAGAGCGAGTTCGTGACGCTTCTCCTGGCTGAACACCTTGCGAATGGCATCGGTGTAGCGCCACAGGTCTTTAGTGTCGTAACTCTTCACCTCTTCGCAGTTTTCTGCCGCCAGCAGCAGGTTCTGGACATAGCTGTTGTCAGTGTCCATCTCCAGAGCGCTGATACCTTCGTATTCTTCGCGGGTTAAGTGGTGGCGCAGTTCGTCGGCGGTGAACTGGGCGAGTAGCTGCTTGCGGAAGGGCATACGAACGACTGGATAACGTGTGGTTTCGTCATCATTCTCGTCAATCTGGATACCGTTATCAGGTTTGAGATCATGACCAGTTGTAACGTCGGCGTCGCTGGTGCTTTCTGATTTAAGAGGAGCAAGCTTTCCGCTTCTCCACTCTTCAACTAACTGATTGCGGTCGCCGGCATCTGCTCTCGCCCAGTCAGCCATGAATGCAGCGATAATTTCAGTTTCGTGCGCTTCATCTGGCGCGAAGACCTGCTTAATTGCCTGAACCAGTTTCCACTCAGCGTTCAGGCTGAGTTCGGCAACTTCAGGTATGTCGTTCTTCGCCAGCAGCAGATTCTGGAGATAGGTGTTGCCTTCATCCAGAGACATTTCACTGGCAGCCAGTTGCTGCTCTTTAGTGATGTGTGACTGATATTTGTCGCTGGTCAGGTGGACGGCATAACGAACCGCTGGTGTGCGGTTTTCAAGCGGGACACTCTCGCCGGTAGTTTCGACTTTTACTGTCGGTTCCGGTGCGGCAGTGTTGTCCACGGCGCCAGTAGACTCAGCACCAGCCTTTGGTAGCCAAGTGCGTCCATCGTCCTGGAGTTCGTAGCGTTTGCACCAGGTGTAATCCACGGTGCTTTCTTCCGGCAGATCGTTATAAACCGGAAAATCGGTGCGAACTGGTTTTATGTAATCCTTACCGCGGCCGGCTTCAATACCAGCATCTTCAAGCTCAACGTCGAGCTGTAGGTTTGCACGAGCTTCTGATTTCGCAGTGAACCAAATCACTGCGTCTTCTTTGCCAGATTTCTGCGTAGCCTTAACTACATAGAAAAATTCCATGTGAGATCCTCTTTTTTGGATGTAAGATCCCCGGGCCAGAGATAGCGCCCATTGGGTGAACTTTGGTTTTTTAAGTAGTTTTCCGGTGTAACTTTGGTCGGGAGCACCGGACGTACGGGCCGCCTTGCGCGGCTTTTACGTTATGCCTCGTGCGCCATCTGGTCGTACGAAGCACAACGTTCAGAGCAGTATTCCTTTTCTTTGCGCGCCAGCTGTGAGCCGTTGCGATAGAGAAGGGTACTTTTGACTACTTCCTCCGGTTCAACCGGCTTGCCGCAGTACCCGCATTTTGTTGAGTCACACATTTGGATTCCCCTTTTGCGCCAGCAAGTAGCACAAGCGGCGAAGAATCACCTCGATGAAGTTCAGCTTTACTGCCTGCTGCCGTGATGGTTTACGTGCGTAATCAGTCACTTTGATCTCCTTGTAATGCCTGTCTTTTGACCACATCAGGCTCGGTGGATCCTGCTATTCCCCAACAACAAGGATTCGTTTAATCTGGATATCCCCAGCAACAAGAAGAGTATTCGTAGTGATTGCCGAACTATCAGCTGCCATGGCCGCCATAAAAGAGACCGCAGGTTTAGCCAAAGTCATCAACGACGCAAAAACTGATGCGGAAGTTAAAGCTGCCACGATTGAACTTCAGAACAGGTTAATTACACTTCAGGCGGAGTGCTTCTCGCTCGGTGACGTGATCCGTCAACGTGAAGAAGAAGCAATGCTTCTCAAAGCAAAAATTGCAGAGTACGAAGACTTTAATTCCCAGACGGAAGGTTATGTTTTCAACCAACTTGATTCTGGTACGTTTGTGTATTCTAAGGAGCAAACTGTGGGTGACACGAAGGTGACTGTGCATCTTTGCCCACAGTGTTTTACTAAGAGAGTAGTATCGATACTTCAACCAACTGGAGAGCCGTATTATAACGCTCACACCAAAAGCTATTTTCACCAATCTGTTTGCCATAACTGTAATGCCTCGTTCTCGATGAACAACTCTAAATATCAACTTGATGTCAGTTGGTTAGGCTGACATACAGGGATATCCAGATTTTTAAAGAGCGAAGCGTCCTGCAGGGCGCTTTTCTTATGCCTTATCGCCGGCCAGCGGAACGTTTACACCTGATGCGCGTTAATTTATCCACCTCATCCGACTGTTCATATGCCGTCGGCGGCTACTTCGTGGGCGTCCTGCCTTGGTGGTTCATAGTGCGTCTTGGTGAGATTGATTAAACACAATGTTTAATCGCATGTCAACAAAATGAGTATTTATGTATAAACAAAAAGTTTAATTATGGTTTGTTAGTGGTGAGATTTGTGAGTTTCAGACGCAAAAAATCAACGGAATGGCCCAGCTCGGAGAGGGAGAGGGAGAGAGAGGTTTTACTTTGTGGCGAGTTGATAGGGTAGGATAACAACAAACCCGGCATGGTGGCCGGGTTGTAGGTTTAGGCGGGAAGGTATAAATATGATTGCGGTGGCTTTATGTTTTGGCCTAATGAGGAAATCGGCATAGGATTCTCAAATCTTTCCACATCGCCTACTTTTATAGCATATGCCTTTTCCCTTCCCAAGTAATAGCTATCGAAGAATTTTTTTGATATTCCTGCATAGTCTTTTGTCTTTTTCCATATAGCTTCAGGTTCGTCGGATAAAATGTAGTCGATTGAAAATTGACCCACAACTTTACCTAGCGGCATTGTTGCATATATTACAACAGTGCTAATTTCCTGATTTTTAAAAATCCCTTTGCGAAACTCGAACCTCTTAGTTCCGTTTAGTATTTTTTCAGCGAATTCAGGTTTAATCGACAATAAAACTTTCATTAATGCGGCCTAATTCTAGAATTTCATTAAATTGCCGGTCAGTGAGTTCAAAATTACCCCATCTGCCATTGCGGTCCCCAGTCAAACCGACTTGATCAATCAGCATTGCACGATTAGGGCGTTTTTGCAATGCAATATTATATGTAAATCTAACAATATAAGGGGATTTCTTAGAGCGATAAAAATCCCGTAATTCAGATTCTGAGAACACGCTAAATCTACGGCATTGATCTACGAAAGAATTTTCATCAGTAAAACTGGTGATTAGTCGTACAGACTCCACTACACATATAGAACTGGCCACTGATCTGTAACGCGCTGAACCCTGTCCATCGGTCATGCGATAAATAACGATAATATCTCCTCGATTCATGTTCTGAACCGAATGCATTGCACATATGTATATTTTGTGAATGCTATTTGTATGAGAGACGTCGCGAACCACGTCGGGAGATTCATTAATCAGTTTGGAGTCAGGGAAGAGTCTTGTATGATACTCAGGTTTGATTGCAAGGATAAATTTCTTTTTGTTTCGTGGTAAAACCAAAGGGTAGTCAAGCAATACATCGCCGTAAATATCATTTAAGTTGCGCGCATATACAAACTCTTTACCGTTTTGAGTTTCTTTTTCCCCATGAATATAAAAACCATAAGTTTGAAACAACTTTACGAGGTGCTTGTGTTTTTCAAAGACAGTTACATATATATCATCGGAGTTAGAGTTAAAGGCGTGGTCGAATGCTTTTTTTAAAAAGCGTTGTCCTCGTAAGGTACCTTTTGATTCAAATTTAAATGTTCCGATTTTCAGATGTTTACCTTTAGGAAGAGCGGGAGATATATCTCCAGCATCATCATCTTCCTTCAGGTACATGAATCCTTCAATGTTACGATTCTCATTATAAAGAACATAAGCAAAATCACCATTCCTTGCTTTCTTGTTCATCCATTCGGGGAATTCCTTATAGTCTTCCTTTAAGCTATCAAAGAAAGGATCGTCATGGTTAAAATCAGAAAACCTTTGAAACTTAAGACTATCCATATCTTTACTCCCAATGATTTGATTCAGATTTTTTAAGCCATTGATTGCACAATTTATGATTATTTCGGGGTTGCAACAACTTCGTGCAACCAGAACACTCTAATCCTCTTGCGATCGGATTCGACCTTTCATGTACTTTTCATACAACTCGTCCAGCTCTTTCAGACGAAGCGCAAAGATACGGAGCATGTTCTGTTGCTCTTCTTCAGGAAGTTGACGGTATAGCTCCAGTAGACGTTGTTCGTCAGGCTTTAGTCCGTCCTTCTCTCCGACATCTTGACCAAGAAGCCACTCAAGGCTTACCCCAAGTGCATCCGCTAATTTTATCGCTGAGCTTTTCCCAATGGTCCCACGAACGAACCAGTTATTGACCGACTGAGCACTGACGCCGCAAATGCGGGCCATGTCTGATTTGGTCAATTTCTTCAGTTCAAGGACTTCGTTAAGTCTCTGAACTTGTGGGTGGTTAATCTGATGAGTTTTTTCTTTCATGGACGAATTCTAAACCAAAAGTTTATTAGCTCAATATTCAAAATGTTGACATATGGATAAACAAAATGTTTAATTTGGCCATTACCCATGGAGCAAATTATGAAAGCAATTGATAAAGCAATTACCAAAGCAGGAACAGCTTCACGCTTAGCCAAACTCCTGACCGTAAGTGCAATGACAATCAGTCATTGGCGCAATAGATATAAGGGCGTTGTTCCAGCAGATCGTGTCCTGCAAATTTATGGGGTAACTGGCGTAACTCCCCACGAACTACGCCCCGATCTATACCCGAATCCCACTGACGGATTACCTAAACAGGAGCTTTAACCATGCAAACTGTTTCATTTCAACAGAGTAGCAGAGCCTCCTCTAATTCACTGATATTCCAGTGTCATCAAAGCGAGTCGGCAGCGCAGGATATTGATCATCGAGATATTTGTTCAGCAGTCCGGGCGTGGGCAGCGGCAGAAGGGCGCGTAGCTGTTGCGCTTCAGATTCAAGAAGCGGCGGAAGAACTTCAACCTGATGGCGTGGATTTCTCAGGCCAGGCCGATGTGTGGAACGTAAAGCTGTTCCGCTGGCTGGATAACAAAGAAGACTCCGCATCGTACCGAAAGAACGTCGAACAACTGATGCCAGCGATCATGTCCGTATTACCGCTTCGATACCGAGACCGCGTCGTTAAAAACGACTCGTTTGCATACCGGATGGCCAGGTTGGAAAAAGAGGTGAGTGAGGCGAAGCAAGCTCTGATGCTCGATGCACCGAAGAAGGAAAAGCTAAAGGAGTTAGGAGAGGGGATTTTCGAAATGTTCCGTGTCGATCCGGATCTCACAGCGCCGCTGCTGGCGATGGTCACAACCATGCTGGGGGCAATGTGAAGACTTCAGAAAAGGCGAAAGCCGCGGTGCTCGAACACCAACGGCTTTCAGGTGCAAAAACGGAGTGTAATTGCGGAGCTAAGTATGTCAAACACAGCTGAAATTATCAATTTCCCCAACAGAACCGAACAACCGGGAGGTCGTATGGCCGACCTGTCGAACGGGTATACCAAGGTCGCTAATGAGATCCAACAGCTCAAGCCTCGTCTGAGAATGTCAGGCCGGGAGTGGCAGTGTTTTGAGGCGGTGATCTGGCTTACCTACGGCTGGAACAAGAAACAGGACCGCGTTACTAACACGGTGATTGCCGAGCTTACAGGGCTGAGTGATTCGCATGTCTCTGATGCGCTCAAATCGCTAGCTGAACGCAAAATTATCTTCAGTCAGAAGCAGGGCGTGATGAAAACGGTCGGTATAAATACTGACCTTTCCGCCTGGATTTTAGACAAGCCGAAAACGGGAAAAGTCTTCCCGAAATCGGGAAAAGTGTTACCGAAAACGGGAAAAACCTTCCCGGAAACGGTAGACACCCAAGACTATAACAAGAACAATATTAAAATATCCTCGTCTCGGAATTCTGACGAATCCCGAAACCAGAAAACTCAAAAGTTTCTCTCACGCCATCCAGAAGCTGCCGCCGGGATATACACCCCGGCAGGTAAATCATGGGGATCCGCTGACGACCTCAAGGCCGCACGCTGGATTTACGACAGGCTTCTCACCGTCAACGCATCGCTATCCGAACCCAACTGGGCTGAATGGGCAAATACCATCAGGCTGATGCGTGTCCAGGACAAGCGCACGCACTACGAAATTTGTGACCTGTTCCAGTGGGCCAACCGGGACGAGTTCTGGAAAGACAACATCCTGAGCCCTTCAAGTCTGCGCAAACAGTGGGATCAGCTCACCACCAAACGGCTGCGCGCAACCGGAATGGTAAAACCTTCCCGGGGCGGTATCGACCTGCATAACACCGACTGGATTGACGGGGTGCTGGAATGAAAAACCTTGCCGAGAGCATTCGCAGTTTTGACCGGGAACAGGCACGCCGTGTGGCACACAACATGCCTGAGCAGTACACCGAACGCGAACAAACGCAGCAGGTGGCGCAGATTATCAACGGGCTATTTGTACAGTTGGCCGCTGCGTTCCCGGCAAGCCTGGTTAATCGTAGTCAGGAAGACGTGAACGAGATCCGTCGACAGTGGGTGCTGGCCTTCAAAGAAAACGGGATCACCACTCTGGAGCAGGTTGAAGCCGGTATGAGCATGGTGCGCCGTCAGGAGCGACCATTCCTGCCTTCGCCAGGCCAGTTCATCAAGTGGTGCAGGGAAGGGCGCAGCGTGCTGGGGATCACCACCGCTGACGTTATGGCTGAATACTGGAAGTGGCGCAAGCTGGTGTTTCGTTACCCGAGCAGCGAGCAGTATCCGTGGTCTAAACCAGTTTTTTACCACATCTGCCTTGAACTGCGGCACCGGGGAACTGATGGCCAGTTGAGCCACAAAGAACTAGAGCGCGAAGCCAGCGACATTCTGGATATGTGGGAAAAACGGGTGCTGGCTGGGAAACCGATTCCGCCCGTTCGACGGGCGTTGGGGGCGCCTGTATCGCCAAAGGGGCCGACACCAGTGGAGCTTTTGAAAGCAAAATATGAGCGCATGAAGGCTGAAGGGAAGGCACCGGGAAGAAATGGTACGCTATGAGCGAGGAGCAGACGTTCGGAGTGCATAATTATATCGATGCGTCTTAAGCAATGGGGAGCAGTTTACGGCGGGCATACACTGATTCAGATCAGCATCACAAGGCATGTAACAAGTAGACTGGAAAGTGTCATTCAGGGCCCGTCGCCTTAACGACGCTTAAAATGCCATGTGTCTTCGCTGTTTTATTTAAAGCAGTAACGTTTGGGAAAGAAGAAGAGGTCGAGCGAATACGTTCAGATTCGATGGCAGAAATTTATATGATTGATTTAAAATAGTGTTTGCCGCATTCTATATGAGGCTGAGGCGGAGTTAGATTGTAGGCTCTATTGACGCGTTGGTACAGCCTTCCATCTAATCACTATTAGTCGTCTCAAGGAATGACAGTAGAATTTATGAATGTGAAACTTCGTATACTTTCTCTATCTGCGTTGCTTTTCGCTGTTACTCCTGCGTGGGCTGAAGAATCTGGTGCAAAGGCCCTATGTGAGCTTCCGCGTCCGAAGCTGCCTCGTAAGGCTGCGCAGACTATTAAGCCTGAAATAAGCATTGTCTGCGGATCAAACACAATTTCCCAGACTGTTAGCTTACCGTCAACACAGGCCTTAACTACAATCCCGAGCCAGAGCGGCAATGCGCCCTCGGGTTCATCGGCCATAGTCGCGTTGATCTCTGCTGCTGCAGGGATATTCGGGGCATTTGCTGGCGGACTTGCCAGCTACTTGATTGCTAGACACAAGGCGAAGTCAGACTTAGAACTCGAAACCAAACGTCTGCAGGCAAATCTTGTGGCGACAGAGCGCCTTCGTTGGCTGCAAGATATTCGTGTAAGGTTGTCGGATTTATATAAACAGCTTGATCTACAGTACAACCATTTGAAGCGTCCAGTGGTTCCCGGTTCAATTGCAACTACACAGCAGCAACTTGATGTGATGTCTTCTGAGATCATGGCGCAATGCAATATGATTACGTTAATGCTGAATCCAGCCAAACCTGATCAAGCCGAGCTTCGGGATACGCTTCAGCAGGTGCTCGCATTCATGCTGAGAGCATTCCAGCATGCGGCAGCATTAAATGACTCCGAGTACACTAGACTTAAGCAAGCTGCTTTTGATGCAATGACACGCTTGGGCGTAGAGACTTGGCGACAGGTTAAATCCTTGTCATGAACGAGCAACGGTTAACCGAAATGTTAGTCACTCATTGTTAATTTGATATAAGGACCATTTATGAACCTCAACATCAAAATTCTTAAAAAGGGAGACTCAGTTATTAGCGTGTTGCCCTATGAAGGAAGCGTTGCTATCGCAGTTAAGAGAAAATCAGGTCATATAGATATTGTACTGATTTCAAAGAATTCAGAGGGTTTGCCAGAAATAACGTCAACATGGACAATTGGCGAGGGAGATAATGAAATTGAAGTTCAAGATGGCGACGTAACGATCTCAACATTTTAGAGGCCTGCAAATGAATTGTAAAGCATGTGGATTGGAAGGTCACAACAGTAGGACATGCCCAACCGCTAATAACATAAGTCCTGAAACCAGAGATAGGGCTTTAATTCTTCGTATAGACGGAATGACTCGAAGCGAGCAGAGTGAAATGCATGCCGAGCTTGTTAAGTTAAAGAAGCGCGTAACTGCAGATGAAGCGAAAGCCACATTGGTTGAAGGAAGCTCACGCGAATTACCTAGTAAAATACGCGCTCTCATTGAGAATAAGCAAAGTGAATAGACGGCCCTATTCTCATTCCCGACAGCAAAAGAGAATTAAAGAATTACAGGCTAACCTATGTATTGTTTGTTGGACTGACGATAAGAAACAAGCACGAGGTCATCACTTGATTCCCTTCTCTGAGGACGGTGGAGATAACATCATTAATTTTGTTACTCTGTGCGACGAGTGTCATAAAAAATACCATGCAGGTAAGCTGAACATTGATATCTATAGGTTTTGAAAGAATGTCATCCCCTGCAATTAACTAACGGGAATGGCGCATACCCTGAAACACTTCAAATTTAACTCAGGTAATGAGCCTCCCGATGTTTTACTCACCGTTTTGATAGATATGTCCGCTTCTGGCATAAGGCTGACATCCCATCCTGTATCAGATTGAACATTAGCTTATATTGAATTAGTGGCTTTCTAGTTGTAACACAACGCATGCGAGTCTTGCTGCAAATTTAAACTCTTTTCTTTCTTACGCCCTTAAACCTGCAGCCCACAAATATTCTAGTCTTCATTCTAGAAGTGGCCTGTGATTTGTTTAGGCGGTACATAACCGAAATCTTATACATGCATGCTTTTAAACCGTTGCAAAATCCGGGAGATACGTTTATAAATACACTGTACATTCATACAGTAATTCATTGCGGAGGGAAAAATGAAAATCGAGTTAGCCATTGATCGCATGAAGAAACTTCCTGATGGAGCTATACCTGCACTAGAATCAGAACTGCTGAAACGGCTCAGTAAACAGTTTGATGATTGCCAGCTTACGATTAAGCGTGCCAGCAATGATGGGTTGACTGTTTTCGGGGGCGACAAGAAAGAGGTCGAACATATCGTGCAGGAGACTTGGGAAAGCGCGGACGAGTGGTTTTATTAATCGCGTGAAATTCACTGGAGCAGTTTCAAAGAGTATCGCTGTTTGCGTTCCCCTGGCTGTTTCAGATTACTGTTTATCGCGTCAATAAGTCGCTCTGGGGGAAATAGTGTGTAGTGCAGATGCCTTTAATGCAGATGATCAATGGTACGACGTGGTCAGAAGGGCCGATAAAGCAGTTATCTATAGCTTCCCGGCGGAAGGGAGATATCTGGTTTATCGAGTAAATGGAATAGTTTCATTACGACCGTTACTCGAAGAGGAAGAAATCTTCACTCTCAACGGGTTCATGCAATTTGCAAAACGGCTTGGGTACCGAATTACACCACCGTCTGATATTATTCTTTCATAGGCCTGAACAACCTATACCTGATGCGCCACGGAGAGAACCATGGCGCTAGAATTACAACTTATCAAACACCACTCAGGAATACTGATCCCGGCAACGCCCGAGACCAGCGATATCCTGCAATCCAAAACCCGGCTCGGTGATGTTCTTGTCGCCGAGTTCAGGCGGGTACGAAATCCAGCGTTTCATCGCCGCTTCTTCGCGCTTCTCAATCTCGGTTTTGAATACTGGGAACCAACCGGCGGGGCTATCTCGAGTAACGAGAGGAAGCTGATCTCAGGCTACGCAAAATTCCTGGCTTCTTACGGCGGGAATGAGGGCGCGCTGATCGATGCTGCTGAGCAGTATCTGGAACAAGTGGCCTACCGCCGGGTCACGAATGGCATTAGCCTGTGCAAATCCTTCGATGCTTACCGCGCCTGGGTGATCGTCGAGGCAGGGCACTTTGATGCCATTCAGCTACCTGACGGAACACTTAAAAAACATCCTCGCAGCATCTCATTCGCCAACATGGACGAACTTGAGTTCCAGCAGCTCTATAAAGCTGCGCTCGATGTTCTCTGGCGCTGGATATTGTCAAAAGCGTTCAGGGACCAGCGCGAGGCGGAGAACGCCGCTGCTCAGCTTATGATCTTCGCGGGGGGATGGGGATGAAGCATAGCTGGTTCCATCATACCGATTGCACAACCCAGCAGGCCGAAGAGCTCATGGCGGAATACCAGCGCCGCGGCGTAATGGTAGAGCGCAGCCTGAACTCCGATTATCTCATCTGGACCGTCAGCGCCCGGCTGCCTGAAGGCAATAAACCGCCGCGTATAAATCGCCGGTGGCAAAACCGGATATGGGGGTGAGCATGGCTATTTATCGCAGCAAAAAATGGCTCGCCGCCGTCGGGCAGATCGAGCGTTGTGTTCTTTGTGGAGCATGGGGAACGCAGGTGGCACACCGGAACGAAGGGAAAGGCATGGGATTAAAAACCGATGACTGTGCGACAGCTGCGCTCTGCGTTTGCTGTCACGACAGCATTGATAACGGGAATAAGCTGAACAGGGAAGAGCGCCGGCAGCTTATGGACCGTGCGATTGTTCTGACAGTGATTGAAGTTGCCCGCCGCGGGCTGGTGGTGCCCGCATGAAAATTTACGAAATTACGCCGATTGGCAAGCCCCGAATGACTCAGCGTGACCGATGGCATAAACGGCCAGCAACAGCAGCGTACTGGGCATACAAAGAACAGGTCAGGCTGCTGGGCATCCGCCTGCCAGAGTCCGGATATCACGTCACGTTCGTCATCCCCATGCCAAAGAGCTGGAGCAAGACAAAGCGGGCGCAATATGTCGGCCAGCCTCATCAACAAAAGCCGGACAAAGACAACCTGGAAAAAGCTTTGCTGGATACAGTGTTTGACGAGGATAGCCATGTCTGGGACGGACGGGTTACCAAAATCTGGGGAGAAACAGGGCAGATCATTATCGAGGAGGCCAGATGAAGCCAGAAACGCTTGAGATACTCCGGGCGCGCTGGCAGCGCCTTCGCATTTACCGCTACCGGGGATCGGTGCTGGTGGATTACCGCATTCTTCGTAATTTTGTTCGTATCTATCATTCAGCAGGAGCAGCCTAATGAACCTCGAAAACACCGTGAAATACCACTTCGCCAAGTCGACGCTTATTAGCGACACTCCGCGCGCCACTGGTTCAGATTCGCTGACCGGGACGGATGTCATGGCGGCCATGGGCATGACCCAGGAACGCGCCGCCATGGGATACAGTGCCTTCCTCGGCAAGATGGGCATCAGTTACAACGATCGGGCGAGGGCGATTGAGTTGCTGGCTGAGTATGCGTTAACCAAATGCGATAAGGTTGCCGCGCTGCGCAAGCTGGACAATGCGGTTAAGCCACTGGTTATGCACCAGCTGGCCACCTTTGCTTTTGAAGATTATTCTCGCAGCGCCGCCAGCGTGAAACAGTGTGATTGCTGCTCGGGTCAGGGATTCATTGAGGCTGATGTTTTCACGATGAAATCGCACTACACCATGAAGCTTCCACAGTGGGCAAGAGACCTTAAGCAGTCGCCAAGTGATTTCGAAGTTAAACGTCAGGTGAAAGAGTTGGTGCGGGTTCTGTGTTCGGCCTGCAACGGGAAAAAGGTGGTTAGCTGCGCCTGCGGCGAATGCCGGGGCCGGGGTAAAGCGGTTAACAAAAAGCTCACCGATAAGCAGGGGGTACCGGTTCTAGCCGATTGCAAACGCTGTAGTGGGCGCGGCTATGAGCGAATTCCATCGACCGAGGCGTATGCAGCTGTTTGCCAGATTACCGATGCAATATCCGTCGCTACCTGGGAAAAGTCGGTTAAGCGTTTCTATGACCAGTTAATCACGAAATTCGATATTGAAGAAGCGTGGGCAGAGGCGCAACTTGAGAAGATAACCCGATAGCGCTCAAGAAAATAGCGCTCAATTTTATAGCGACCTATTTACTTTTCCGGAATCTGTGTTAATTTCTCTCTAACGATGGGTTAATGCCTTCGTTTAAAGCCCTGCGGTTAACCCCGTGGGGCTTTTTGCTTAATAGCGATTTAAGAATTTCTAAAACCATCACTATTCATTGCCTCTTATAATCTTTATATCGAAGAGGAGGGTATGATGAGAGAAGGCTATTACTGGATCCAGTACAATGGCAGCAGGCTGATCGCTTACTACATGCACGAAAAAATCGACGATTTAGAGTCGGGTGAAGTTATCTATGGTGCATGGTACGTGACTCGTGGAGATGACCTTGCCAATAATGGCGAGGTTGAAGTAATTAGCGAGCGTATTGAAGAGCCAAAGCTGTAACAGCAAAAAATTATATGAAGCCTCTTAACTGTGCGAGGCGTTAGTACCCATGGAAGAAGTAACGAATCTTCAAGCCGATAAACTTCAACACTGGCCAGACATAATGCTGGATTAAATATAGGGCAGGCGGAACAACTAAGGTCGCACCGGTTGCGCAGATTGCGTATACCGCCGAGTCCTTTGCGATTAATGAATAATTTAGGTTAAGCGTTTCAAGATTGATTGCATTGGCCGTACTCGAACCTACAAATCCAGAGCCAAAAACAACCAGAAACACATATAGTGATGCTGTTATGAGCTTTAAAATTAGCCGAATGTATTTCACGATGAACACCTGCTGATTGATGCCATCTTTTTACACAAATGCCATCTGTTTAGCTAGCTTAAAGGTCTCTTGCTTCTAAATAATACCCTGCTCATTGCCTTACCCTCACATTGCCAGCCTGTCGCTGGCTATTTGATTTCAGGCTCCGGGTACCATCATCGACACGCCTTCTTGTTAATCGTCCCGACGGACTGACCCTTTTCAAACACACAGCACCCGCCCAAAGCGAGGTGAGAGTATGTATCGCATGGACAAACTAACCACCGGTGCTGCTTATGGCGCTTCAGCCGGTAGCATCCTAAACGGCATGCTGAATGCCTACAGTCCCGAGCAGTGGAACGCTATCGGCGTGCTGGTGGGCATCATCATCGCTGTACTGACATATCTGACGAATCTCTATTTCAAAATCCGCGAAGACAACCGCCGCAGCAGGAGCCGAGATGAACCCGACACTCCGAAATAAGCTGGTGGGCGCCGTTGTTGGTGGATCCGGAGCAATAACTATTGCTGCAGTAATGCTGGGCAATGCGGATGGGCTGGAAGGGCGTCGCTATTACGCCTATCAGGACGTGGTCGGCGTCTGGACCGTTTGTGATGGGCACACCGGTGCCGACATTCGCCGCGGTCACCGTTACACCGACAAAGAGTGCGACAACCTGCTGAAGGCAGATCTGCGAAAGGTGGCAAATGCCATCGACCCGCTGATAAAGGTTCGCATCCCTGAGCCCACGCGCGCCGCGCTTTACTCTTTCACTTACAACGTTGGATCTGGAGCTTTCGCCAGCTCAACTCTGCTGAAGAAGCTGAACTCCGGTGATGTGCCTGGTGCCTGCAAAGAACTGCAGCGCTGGACGTATGCCGGTGGCAAACAGTGGAAGGGGCTTATCACCCGGCGCGAGATTGAGCGTGAAGTTTGCGAATGGGGCCAGAAATGAGCCGATTAACAGCCATCATCTGCGCAGTCGTTATCTGCCTGCTGGTTTCTATGACATGGGCGATTAACCACTACCGAGACAACGCCATCGCTTATAAAGACCAGCGCGATAAGGCCACTGAGAAGCTCAGCCTGGCAAACTCCACCATCAAAGACATGCAAACCCGCCAGCGTGACGCAGCGGCACTGGATGCTAAATACACAAAGGAATTAGCTGATGCGAAAGCTGAAAATGATGCTCTGCAGCGCAAGCTTGATTTTGGCGGCCGGGTGCGCGTCAAAGGACGCTGTCCAGTGCCAGCCTCAACCGAAACCGCCAGCGCCGCCAGCATGGGCGATGATGCCACCGTCGAACTCTCTTCAGTTGCTGGACGAAACGTTCTCGGTATCCGAGACGGAATCAAGCAAGACCAAGCAAAAATAGCCGCACTTCAACAGTTCATAACTGAGCAGTGCAGCCAGTGATTTTATTTAGCAGTTGATGGGTTATGCGGATAATTACTGCTCTGGGAAATGCACTTCGAAAGAGTAGTTTTGCTTATCACTGCTTATGGTTAGAGTGCAGTTTTCTTCGTCCCACTCCATTTTTTGAAAGCGCGAATCAAAATATTGATAACCACAAATTGATGACTCAAAACTAAATACAACCTTATCGTAGTCTGAGGAAATAGTCACAGCGTAATAATTACCATCTACGTACCCACCTACGGTTACGTAGGTATTACCTTTTATTCCGAGATGCTGACGACAATCTTGGGCGGCACCAATTGATTCAAAAGCCATTGTTTATTCCACTTTAAAAGAAAGATATATATATCGGCAATCCAGGATAAAACTTTAATTTACCTCCAAGCGAGTCGGAAAAACGATACTAAAGAACTATAAAGTGGTGGAAATTTTTAGTTGCTGGCTACAGAAAAAAAAAGAGGCTCTCATTGTCCGACATCTACATCATCAAACTGACGACGAACGACGGCGGCGAGAACAGAGGCAAGATGTAACGGCGTCAGCCTGAGCAGGTTAACGGCTTTGCTCCTCTGGCGACGGAGACGGGCGAGTGGCTTTACTTTGCACCTGCTGATGTTAAGCGCGTGCAGTTCACGCCAGTACCGGCAGAGCAGACCGAACAAAAAGCAGGCTAAGTGACAAAAGAGAGTGTGGGCGGGCTGCCACTCAGTTTACCAATGAGAAGCAGCTCCATGTTTTAATTTAAACAAATTCCCGAAGTTTCTCGGTTAGCAGTTGCGAGCTTATTGCCTCTGGTGTATCACCTTGAATGGTATTTTCTTCTATAGCTTCTAAAAGCCCTTTGTTAATTGCGTTTTTGACAGTTGCGCCATGCTTAAACTCTATAAACTGAAGCAATGCCTTTATCATTGATTTGTGGGCGACCATGGATACGTTAAGGTCCAAAACTTTGTCTTCAAGTTCTTCAAGCCTTGCATTTAAGTCTTCCATCATTACCTCTGAGATTAAAAATGGCACTCACCGACAAGCAAGAAATGTTTTGTCGCTAGTACCTCATCGATTTAAACGCCACGCAAGCGGCTATTCGGGCGGGGTACAGCGCAAAGACAGCTAACCGCACTGCGTCCGCAAACCTGTCAAAACCTGACATCCAGTCCAGAATTGCCGAACTCAAGTCCCAACGCAATGATCTGGTTGGCATAAATGCGATATACGTCCTAAATCGTCTCGTTGAGATAGACCAAAACGTGGTAGGCGAACTGCCAGAAGGGGAAGTCAATCTGAAGTAGTAAAGCGGCTGGACCGCCGCCGAAAGGCATTGCAGCAGTCATGATGCTTCCCTGAGTCGCCAGTGTGCTAGTCTGTGTAGTGATGGGTCAAGGGTTCTATATCAAAACAAGCTCCGGTAAAGCAGCGCGAACGCCAGACGCGCACCGGTTATAAGCGGCGATGAAGCGACAGCAACTCAAGGGCATGAGCGTGGCTACTCCGGGAAGTGGCAACAATTACAAAGCTCACTCGCTGGTGGGCGTGATAATGGAAAAATTATTTGAAATCTTGACATTATCCCCCACATCCTCATTACCACAGATTGGCTGTGGGAAAAGGAGAAAATAATGTTAGATGGTTATTTTGGCAATAATCCAATGACAAAAGACAAGCAACGCTTGCTTGCAGTTCAGGCCGCTCTTGAAATTGCAAAGGCTTCTGCCAATTCAGGCAGTGGCGTTATGCACAGCGATTTGGAACAGGCAAGCAATTACATTGAAAAGCTAGCTGACGCGATCCAAACAGCCTTGAAGAAATAGCATCCACTAATGATATTTAACCGCCTAAGGGCGGTTTTTTATTGGAGTAAATATGGCAAAACCGGACTGGGGCGAGCTTCAGCAACGGTTCCTGTCCGAACATGCCGCAACCGGCGTATCACCGAAGGATTGGTGTGAAACGCAGGGACTGAACTACGCGACCGCCCGCCGATATATCAAAAAACCTTCTCCGCAAACTGCGCAAAAATCTGCGCAGAAAAAAATGCGCACTGCGCAGAAAGATAAAAGCGCAAATGAGCTGGTGGATGATGATGGGATTACCGCTCAGCAGCGCTTATTTGTAGCGGAATACCTGAAGGACAACAACGCCACCGCTGCCGCTGCACGTGCTGGTTATAGTGACCCAAATTACGGTCGTCAGCTCATAGCGAATCCTAACGTTGCGCAGGCTATTGCGCGGCAGCAAAAAGTGTCCATTGCGCGCACGCTTGGGAGTGCTGATGAGGTTCTGGCGCAGATGTGGCGACTCGCCACTTTCGATGCAAACCAGCTTTCACAGTATCGTCGCGGCGCGTGTCGTTACTGCTGGGGATTCGGTCACCACTACCAGTGGCGCGATGCAGTTGAGTTTGATGAGGAAACGGCAAAAGTCGAGGGAAGGGAAGGTACCAGGCCGCCGCAGGATACTGGCGGCTATGGTTACGACCACAACCGAGAACCAAACCCAGAATGCCCACGCTGCAATGGTGACGGCATTGGCCAGCCTTATTTCCCTGATACACGCAAACTCCCGGCTGTTTCTAGGCTTGCCTATTCAGGCGTGAAGGTTGGCAAGAATGGTGTCGAAATCACAGCCATCAGCCGCGAAAGAATGTTCGAAGCGGTAATGAAACGACTCGGCCTGGCCGATAGCGAATTCGCGCAGCGCCTGCAGCAGATTGAAATCGAACGCCGGCAGCTTGAGGTCGAGAAACTCCGTAAAGAGCTGGCCGGTGATGGTGAGGACGATGAACCAACTCCAGTGCAAATCAATATCAACGTAGTGGATGCGAGGGCAGATGATGGGGATCAGCCCGACACTTAACATTCCTCAGGCGCGCTTCCTCGCAATGCAGCACAAGTTTAAAGCCTACGTTGCCGGGTTCGGTTCCGGTAAGACGTGGGTGGGTTGTGGCGGCATCTGTAAGGGGATGTGGGAGCATCCTAAAATCAACCAGGGTTATTTCGCGCCGACGTACCCGCAGATCCGTGACATCTTCTACCCGACGATTGAAGAGGTGGCCTTTGACTGGGGCTTGAACGTCAAAATCAACGAGGGGAACAAAGAGGTTCACTTCTACGAGGGGCGACGGTTCCGCGGGACTACAATCTGCCGCTCGATGGAGAAGCCCGGCTCGATCGTCGGCTTCAAAATCGGTAATGCGATGGTGGATGAGCTGGACGTCATGGCGGCTGCCAAAGCGCAGCAGGCGTGGCGAAAAATCATCGCCCGTATGCGTTACAAGGTTGATGGTCTGCGTAACGGCATCGATGTCACGACTACGCCGGAGGGCTTCAAGTTTGTCTACCAGCAGTTTGTGAAGGCGGTGCGTGAAAAGCCTGAGCTTTCTGCTTTGTACGGGCTGATACAGGCCAGCACGTTCGACAACGCGAAGAACCTGCCCCCGGATTACATTCCCTCGCTGCTGAGTTCTTATCCTGATGAACTGATTCAGGCATACCTGCGCGGGAAATTCACGAACCTCAACAGCGGGACCATTTATCACACCTTCAACCGTAAGCTGAACAACTGTTCTGACGAGATTCAGGATGGAGATCCGTTGTTTATCGGTATGGACTTCAACGTAGGGAAAATGGCCGCGATTGTTCACGTAAAGCGTAATGGCCTGCCGCGCGCGGTCCGTGAGCTGGTGAAGGTCTACGACACGCCGGCGATGATTAAGCGCATTCAGGAAGAGTTCTGGCGCTACGAGGATGGTCGCTACGTTAAAAGCCGGGAGATTTACATCTATCCGGATGCCTCTGGCGACTCCCGCAAATCGCAGAACGCCAGCAAGACCGATATTGCCCAGCTCAACGATGCCGGATTCAGCGTCATCGTTGATGATGCCAACCCGCCGGTTAAGGACCGTATCAACTCTATGAACGCCATGTTCTGCAACGCCAACGGCGAACGCCGCTATCTGGTGAACGTTCAGAACTGCCCGGTTTATACCGAGAGCCTCGAGCAGCAAATCTGGGCGGCCAATGGCGAACCGGACAAATCAGCTGATAACGATCACCCCAATGATGCTGGTGGGTACTTCATCGTGAAGGATTACCCGATCGTGAAACCGGCATACTCAATCACCATGGACACCACTTTCTGATATGGCAAACGACGACATCACCTGGGTTCGACCAGAACACCGGGCGGCTTCTGCTGCCTGGCGGAAATACAGGGACTTCTGCAAAGGAGTTGAGGCCGTAAAAGCGGCGGGTAATAAGTATCTGCCTTATCTCGACCCAACCGATAAATCCACACGCAATCGCAAGCGCAACGAAGACTATCTGAGCCGCGCAGTGTTCTATGCCATTGCGGGCAATACTAAGATCGGCATGCTTGGGATGGCGTATCGCAAGGACCCCACGTTTAATGGTCCTGAAAAGCTGAAATACCTGTTGGACAATGCTGACGGGGCCGGTACCAGCATCTATCAGCAGTCGCAGCTGGTGACCGAAAACGTGCTAGAGGTTGCGCGAGAGGGCATTTACGTCGATTACGCTGCAGAGTCCGACGAAGCGATCATCCTCCGCTATCCGGCAGAGAACATCATCAACTGGAGAACAAAGCGTATTAACGGACGCGATCAACTGGTGCTTGTGGTCCTGCGTGAATGCGTAGAAGAGCCTGATGGTTACGCTTACAAGGATGAAATCCAGTACCGCGAGCTGGCGCTGGAAGAAGGGCGGTTCATATGCCGGGTATGGCGCCGGGCTGGTGGCACCGCAAGCGGAACCTACACAGTTGACAGTGAGTACCACCCTAAGCCGAAAGGAAAGGACTACTGGGATGAAATCCCGTTCACCTTTGTCGGTGCTCAGAACAACGATCCCACTATCGATGATTCACCGCTTGCCGCGCTGGTGGAGATAAACCACGGTCATTACCGAAACAGCGCTGACTATGAAGACAGCGTGTGGTTCTGTGGCCAGGTGCAGCCGTACATGACTGGGCTCGATACCGGCTGGCGCGATCACCTCGAGAAGAAGGGGGTGAAAATTGGTTCCCGATCACCGCTTTTGCTTCCTAAGGAGGGCTCGTTTGGCTATGCCCAGGCACAGCCCAACATGCTGGCTAAAGAGGCCATGGACAGCAAACGCGATTACATGGTGCAGTTGGGCGCCCGCCTGATTGAGCAGAACGCCACGGCGAAGACGGCAACCCAGGCGAGCGGTGAGCAAACATCATCAACATCGGTGCTCGGTATCTGTGTTTCAAACGTTTCTGAGGCCTACACGCTGGCGCTTGGCTGGTGTGCAAAATATCTCGGCATCAAGGGTGAATCGACGAGCTACACGATCAACCAGGAATTCATCGCGAAAGTTGCCGAGTCAGGCATGGTGACGGCAATCGTCAATGCCTGGCAGTCGGGTGCGCTGCGAGATAGCGATATGATTCGCGCACTGCAGAAGCTTGATCTCATTGACCCGGCCGACAGTCCTGACGAGGTTATTGATACGCTTCGCAATCAGGCACCAACGCTGACCGGGGGCTAATATGGCAACCGTGAACGAAAGCCTGCGGGATGAGGCTATTGCTCATTCCGTCTGGATTAGCCGCTACGCTACGGGCGTGGCAAACCGGATGGTGAAGTTGCTTAACGAGACGGATGCGGACCTTTCGGCCCGACTGCTCGATGCGCTGGACAGATTGGCTCCTGAGAGCTTCACCGTTAGCCGTTTGCAGAGTTTACTGGGCAGCGTGCGCGATCTTAACCATCAGGCCGTAGCCACCATGCAGGCAGGGCTCGAGAGTGAGCTGGTGGCGCTGGCAAAGAACGAAGCCAGTTATCAGCTGAGCCTGTTCGATTCCCTTCTGCCATCACAGGTCTTGTCTCACTATCCGCTGCAGGCCATCACCGCCGATATGGTGTATGCCGCAGCGATGGCGCAGCCCTTTCAGGGGCGGCTGCTGAGTGAGTGGGCGGATAATCTGGAATCGGACAGGCTGGCGCGTATCGTGAACGCTGTCCGCAGGGGGTATCTTGCTGGCGACACGGTAGAGACTATCGCACGCAATGTTCGCGGACACGCCAACAAAGACTATCGCGACGGCGCGCTGCAGATGAGCAGGGCAAACGCTGCCAGCATCGCTAAAACAGCCGTGAATCATCTGGCTGCCACAGCACGCAACAGCTTCGCCAGTGCCAACAGCGATATCGTGAAAGGCAAACAGTGGCTGTCTACGCTGGACAATAAAACCAGCCACGACTGCATTATTCGTGACCTGCTGCGCTACACCCTGGATAACAAACCGGTCGGGCATAAGGTGCCTTACCTGCAGGGCCCCGGGAAAATTCATTTTTGCTGTCGTTCTACCGAAACCCTAGTGCTCAAGTCGTGGCGCGAACTCGGCATTGATATCGACGAGATGGACGAGGGGACTCGAGCCAGCATGGATGGACAGGTACCGGGGAAAGCTTCGTATCTGGAATGGCTCGCGCGCCAGCCGGCACAACGTCAGGATCAGGTTCTTGGTGCAGAGCGTGGCCATCTGTTCCGCGCGGGTGAAATCGACCTGGCTGATATGTTCACTGACAAAGGCGAATGGATCAGCCTTGAACGGCTGAAGCAGCTCTCAGGCACAGACAACTAACAATCACATCTTACTCCACGCCCTGGCATCCGCCGGGGCTTTTTTATGGGCGAGGCCCGGCAAAATCCCGAGGGGACATTATGTTAATTCGAAATATGCTTCTGAAATATTACGCACCTGAAAGTGGCGGTGAGGGCGGCGGTGGAGGTGGTATCGAAATCACTCCTGAAATCCAGAAGCTGATTGATGAGCGCGTGACCAGTGAAGTCACTGGCCTCAAAACGAAAAATAGCGAACTGCTGGGCACCATTAAACAGCAGAAAGAAAACCTGTCCCGATTTGAAGGTATCGATCCAGACGCGGTACGCGGCATCTTGCAGCGTTTTTCCGACGACGAAGAGGCAAAGCTGATTGCCGCCGGAAAAATCGATGAGGTGCTCGATAAGCGCACCGAGCGTCTGCGTGCTGACGTTGATAAGCAGATTAAAGCCGCAAATGAACGCGCGGACAAAGCCGAAGCGTTCTCCAACAAATTCCGGGATCGAGTTCTGGGCGATGCAATCCGTGCAGCAGCGTCAAAAGCTGGCGCGCTGCCGGAAGCATCGGACGATCTGATTCTGCGTGCCAAAGGCACATTCCAGCTCAACGACGAAGGCGAGGCCGTAGCAGTTGATGCAAATGGCGATGTTCTGTTCGGTAAAGACGGCAAAACTCCACTAAGCCCGCTTGAGTGGGCGGAGTCTCTTAAGGAGACGGCTCCGCATCTCTTCCCACGCGCAGAAGGCACCGGCGCGGGCGGACACAAACCAAACGGCGGTGGCAGCCTGAAACGTTCCGAAATGAGCGCCAGCGACAAAGCGGACTACATCCGCAAGCATGGCCAGCAGGCCTTCCTCAAACTTCCGAAATAAGGGATTAACCCATGTCTACCACTGTTAATAGTGACCTGATCATTTATGACGATCTGGCGCAGACCGCTTTCCTCGAGCGCCGCCAGGATAATCTGGAAGTGTTCAACGCTTCCTCCAACGGTGCGATTTTGCTGGATAACGAACTGATCGAAGGCGATTTTCGTAAGCGTGCTTTTTATAAAGTTGGTGGTTCCATTGAATCGCGCAATGTGAACTCTGTCGATAAAGTCACAGGTAAAAAAATCGGTGCCGGTGAAGCGGTATCCGTTAAAGCACCGTGGAAATACGGCCCGTATGAAACCACGGAAGAGGCCTTTAAACGCCGTGGCCGCTCCGTTGATGAGTTCTCCGAAGTGATCGGCGTTGATGTCGCAGATGCCACGCTGGAAGGCTACGTGAAATACGGCCTGAAAGCGCTGACTGCGGCGATTGGTGCTAACGCCGACATGGTCGTAACCGCCGACATTGAGACCGACGGTAAAAAGACCCTGACGCGCGGCCTGCGCAAATACGGGGACAAGTTTAACCGCGTGGTCCTGTTCGTGATGCACTCTGCCACCTACTTCGACATTGTTGATGAGGCGATTGCCAACAAAATCTACGAAGAAGCGGGCGTGGTGGTTTACGGCGGGCAGCCAGGCACGCTGGGTAAACCTGTGCTGGTGACCGACACCATGGACGCTGATGCGATCCTTGGGCTGGTAGCTGGTGCGGTTACCGTCACCGAATCTCAGGCGCCGGGCTTCCGTTCCTACGATATCAACGATCAGGAAAACCTTGCGGTTGGCTATCGTGCTGAAGGCGTGGTGAACGTTGATCTGCTGGGCTACAGCTGGGATACCGCCAAAGGTGATAACCCTGACCTGACCGCCATTGGCACTGCGGGCAACTGGAAGAAACACTTCACCAGCAACAAATCTACGGCAGGCGTGCTGATCAAACTGGAATCCGCGGTGGGGGAGTAACGCTGTCAGCGGATAAAACCTCCGCAACCGCTGACAGTACAGACGCGGTGACTGTTTCTCTGAAGTACACGCTGAATGGCTCCGGTGTATCCGGTAAAACCGTCGCGTGGACGTCCACAGGTGGCACGCTCAGCACGGCCAGTTCTCAAACCGGCTCTGCTGGTGGTGCAACGGTGAAACTCACATCAGACGTTGCTGGCACCTTCACGGTAACCGGCACGGTTGAAGGAGTGGCGAAAACCACTGATGAGATCACCTTCACTGCGCCTTCCGGAGAATAACGAATGGGGCGAAAGCCCCATAAACAGGATGATTCGATGATCAATACCGATATCACCTCTCCTGATGCCAACAGCTACGCCAGTGAAGAGGATCTTGCCTCATTTGCGGAAATACGCGGCATTGAACTGCCTGACAAGCTCACACCTTTGCTGATAAAGGCAATGGATTACCTGGAGGGGCTGGACTGGGTTGGCTCAAAAGCCGACCCTCGACAGCCGCTGGCCTGGCCACGCGTGAATGTCGTTCTGGATGAACATGATTTCCCGCCGGATGAAGTTCCACGGCAGGTTATAACCGCGCAGTGCATGCTGGCGGTAGAGGCAATCGACGGCGATTTACTCTCCAGCGTGCGCGAAGCCGCTGTGAAAACTGAACGTGTGGAAGGTGCTGTAACCATGACCTACGCGGTCGCAGATGGCGAAGTCTTCACGCCGTCTTATCCTGCCGTTATGGCGCTGCTGGGCGACCTTGCTGGTGGTCGTGGTTACGCCATTAATGCATTTGCAGAGAGGGTCTGATATGGCGATTGATTATCAACGTATGCAGGCCAGAACGACCCGCATGCTCAGGCAGAACGGCGCGACGTACAACCTAACCCGCAAGGGTTCAGTAACGGTTATCGGTGGAGTCGAGCGTAAAACGGATGATGTTCAGTTCACTGCGATCGGCGTTAAAACGGAATACGCACCCGGTGAGATAGACGGAACAGTCATCGTAAACGGTGATGTTCGAATCGTCTTTACCGCAGAGCAGGAAATTAAAATCGGCGACGTAGTCGATATTGATGGCACAGCCCACCGGGTTATCAAACCCAACCCGGCAAAACCTGCCTCGCTGGTACTCTGCTACAAAGCGCAGCTGAGGGCTTAACATGGGCGAGAACGCGGCTTTCATGGCTGAAATCACGGCTTTCGTTAACAAGGCGAAAACGAATCAGGAAGCAGTGGTGCGCGCCGTCGGCATAAAAATACTTAACCAGCTGGTGATGATGTCCCCAGTGGGCAACCCGGAGTTGTGGGAAGTTAACCAGACAGCCGTTTCCTATAATCGCGCTGTTTACGATCACAACGAGGCGCAGCGGGCCGATCTCGCTAACCTGACCAAAACCGGGCGACTGAAGAAAAAAAACCGGGTGGTGGATGGGATGGATATCAAAGCACCGCCGGGGTATACGGGCGGACGCTTTCGCGGTAACTGGCAGGTGTCCTTTGATGTGCCAACGACTGACGAGACAGGCCGGGTTGATAAGACAGGTGATCTGACAAAAGCGGCCGGGAACTATACGCTGTCGCTCTTCAAGGTCGGGATGAAGGCCATTTATTTCTGCAACAACGTGCCCTATGCCTACCCGCTTGAAATGGGGCATTCCACACAGGCTCCGGGCGGCATGGTCCGCATAACTGCAGCTGAGTTTCAACGCTTCTTTGAGGAAGCTGTCAGGGAGGTGACTAAGTGATTCCGGATATTGCATCTGCACTGGCCGCCAGACTGGGTACCTGGGCCGATGCCGAGGGAATTTCGGTTGCATGGGAGAACGTGCCGTTTACACCTCCTGCTAATGAGATGTACCTGGCCGTTCACGATATGCCCGTTACGCCGCGAACAATCGATCTCGGATTGCGCTGCCGGACTTATTCAGGCGTGTACCAGATTAATGTCGTGGCGCCAGCCGGCTCCGGCCGTACCTCCGTCGTTGCCCTTGCTGGCAGAGTAGCGGAATTGTTCCCCGAGGGGCTGGAAATTGCAGGCAAAGACTTTACCTGCTGGATTAGCAGCGCGCCTGGCATATTCCGCGGCGTCCCTACACCTGTGTCCTACTCCGTTCCTGTCAGCCTGAATTATCGGGCAGACATTATCAACTGATTCCCTCTGTGATGTCCCACAAGTGACCGGCCTTGAGCCGGTTTCCCCGTTTCTAAAGGAGTAACCATTATGGGCTTTGCATTGCCTAACGGCGCTCATGTCTATCTGGCATCGGGCTACGGCCCGGCCATTACTTTCACCGGCGCGACGAATGCTGAGCACGCGGTGATCACCGTTAGCGCCGCAGACGATATAGCGGTCGGCGATATCGTTCACGTGAACTGCAACTGGTCGGGTATTGATAACGTTATCGCGAAAATCGACGCGATTGCGGAGAATGCAGTAACTCTTCGCAACATCAACACCACCAACAAAAACAAATACGCGGCGGGCGGCGGTTCCGGCTCTATTCGCAAAATTGAAGAATGGACCGAGCTGCCACAAATTACTGAGGTATCGAAATCTGGTGGTGATCAGAACACCACGCAGATTCAGTTCCTCAGCGATGATCGCCAGCGCAACCTGAATACCTATAAATCCGCTGTCTCTCAGACTTACTCGATTGCTCACGACTCAACTCTCCCGGTTTATCCGCTGCTGCGCCAGCTGGACGAAGACGAAGAGACTGTGGCTGCGTATATGTACGTGCCGAAGGCGAAGGAGAACCGTTACTGGGCGGCCACGGCATCTTTTGACGACACGCCGACCACGGCGGTGAACGAGGTCGAAACGGTAAGCGTCGTGCTGAACCTGCAATCGCCAGCGATGACGTTCTACAAAATCACAGGCGCCCCGGCATAAGTCAGGCATAACGACAACCTGAGCCTCCGCCATGGAGGCTTTTTTCACTAAGAGGCAACGATGGCGACTAAATTCACCCTTCATCCCAAACCAACTTTTAAGGCCAACGTATCGATCCCGCGCGCCGGCGATGAGGATGGCGTGCTGACCTTCACGTTTAATCATAAGCCACTCAAAGAGCTGGCTGATCTGGAAAAACTGGAAGGCAAAACCGCCACTGATTTTCTGATGGAAATTATTTCTGGCTGGGCACTCCCCGATACATTCAACGCGGAAAATCTTTCGGTGCTGCTGGAAAACTATCCGGCTGCAATGAAGGCTATCCCTGAAACCTACTATCGCGAACTGATGGGGCAGCGCGAAAAAAACTGATAGCGGTTGCCTCTGCATTCTATACGCCTGAACCCACAGCGGCAGACCTGGCGCCCTATGGGCTTTCGCCGGATGACTACGACGATCAATACATCGACGTCTGGCCAGATGTATGGCCTTCATTCCTGGTGTTTCAGGCTGTCAGTACGCAGTGGCGCACGGGCATGGGTGGTGCATCAGGGCTTGATTACAACGTGCTGCCCTGGGTAATGCGCCTGCACCACGTCGAGGACGAGGCAACCGCACTTTCGGACATCCGAATCATGGAGAGCGCCGCACTAAAAGTTATGCATAAAGAGAGGGCGGAATGAGTAACGATATCGCCACGATTTCCCTGCGCGTAAATACCACTGAGCTGGAGCGCGGTAACCAGGCACTGGATCGCTTTCAGGAGACCGCGTCCGCCGCGGCAGGCAAAGCGGATGACCTGAACAGCACGTTCCGCACCGGTATCGATAACCAGAAGAAAAACAGCGAAAGCCTGAAGCAGCAGCGTCAGGAACTGCAGAACCTGCTGAATAAAATCAGCCCGGTAAACAAGGCACTGGATGAACTGGATACTATCCAGGAGAGCCTGGCGAAGTTTCGCGGTAAAGGGCTGGTGGGAGACGAGGACTTTACTCGTTACAACAGCGTGCTTGAGACGACGCGGGCAAAACTGGCACAGGTAATGGAGTCTGAAACCGCAGAGGGGCGGGCTCGCATTGAACAGGCTCAGGCAGCGCAGCGTGCAGCTGCGGCGGGCAAAACCTTTATCGATTCGCTGGAGGAGCAGGTCACAGCAATCGGAAAAACGCGCACAGAACTGTTAGAGCTAAAAGCTGCCCAACTCGGCGTATCCGATCGTGCTGCACCAATGATCGCAAAGCTGAAAGAGCAGGAGGAAGCGTGGAAGTCTGGGGCTATCAGCGCGGGGCAATACCGCAATGCTATGCGTTATCTCCCGATGCAAATTACCGACATTGTGACCTCACTGGCTTCCGGTATGCCTGTTTATATGGTTGCCATTCAGCAGGGCGGTCAGCTCCGTGACTCGTTTGGCGGTGTGGGCAATGCTCTGAAAGCAATGTTGTCGATGGTGACTCCTGCCCGAGTGGCCATTGGTGGCCTGGCTGGCGCTGTACTGATTGCGGCCAAAGCGGGATCGGACTACTTCACCGCTTACGACGAAATCAACAAGGCCATTATCAGGACTGGCAATATTGCCGGCACGTCAGCGCTCCAGATTATGGCTTCCTCTCAGTCTATTGCTGCCTCTACTGGGGCTACTGTAGGAACCGTTCAGAGCTTGATGACTGAGCTGGTTGGCATGGGATCGCTGACACAGCAGCAACTTGAAAAAGCAGCGGGCTCCACGGCGCTGGCGGTTCAGACCGGTATAGTCTCGGCGCAGGACATTGCTAAAGCCTATAAGGACATCGAAAAAGACCCTGTTAAAGCGCTGCAGAGTCTCAACGAACAATATAATTTCCTGACCTTTTCACAACTTAAGCATGTTGACGATCTGATAAAGCAAAAGGACCAGACCGCGGCCGTTACGCAGACTATGGACCTGTTTGGCGATACGATGGCAAAACGCGGAGAGCAGGCTTACGAATCGCTGACACCGTTTGGTCGCCTGTGGCTGGATATCAAGGGCTGGGCGTCTGAGGCCATGCAGAGTATCGGTCAGTGGGTAGCCGAGCTGGCATCAAACACACTGAAGGAATTCAACGCAATTTATTACAGCGTTGCGATCGTTTTCCAGAAGCTGAACCAGATCATTTCTTCCTCTATCGCTGCCGCGATTAACCTCGTTCCCGACTGGGCGAAAACAGATACCTTGCAGGGATGGCAGGACTACAACGAACAAATGGCCGGCGCTTATGGCGACAGCATTTCTCAGCTGAAAAAAGACTGGGATGCGGCTGATATAAGTGCAGGTAAATACCTCGATACGACCAGAAAGATAAGTATCGCAACCACCCAGAAGGATCGGGAAGGAATCGCTTCTTTTGGTAAAAAGACCAAAACCGGAAAGCAGGGCACATTATCGGCTGGCGATCGCAGCACGGATGCTGCCCAGGCCGAGCTGCTGGCGCTTCAGGCACAATTACGCGCGCTGCAGCAGCATAAAGGGCTGAACGACACTATAAGCCAGCAGCGCAAAGATCTGTGGACGACTGAAGCGAAATTTCAGGTGCTGGAAGAGGCCTCGCGTTCACGTTCACTGACAAAGCAGGAGCAAGCCCTGCTGGCGAGTAAAGACCAGGTGCTTCAGTTGGCACGGCAGAAAGCCCTGTTAGGTGATCAGATTACCGCACAGGAACAGCTGAACAAGCGAATGGATACCTCGCAGAAATACGTCACGCAGATGGCAGAGAAGCAGGCTGCATTAGTGAACGGTGCCGGGATGAGTGACCGTCAGGCACAACGTGAACTCGCGAAAAGTCAGCTTGCCGCTGGCTGGAAGAATGCTGGAGGTTCACTTGACGACGAGGACTATCAGAAGCAGCTTAAAGCGGCGAATGATTACTATGATGCAGAGGACCGGTTACGTGGCGACTGGCTGACTGGCGCGAAAAAGGGCTGGGCTGAATTTGAGGACAGCGCGACCAATGTTTACTCGCAGGTGCAGACGATTACCAGCAATGCGTTCACCGGGATGGCCAGCACGCTCACCGACTTTTTTACTACTGGAAAAGCTAACTTCTCAGACTTCCTTTCTACTTTCCTCAAGGGCATCGCCCAGATGCTGACTCAACTGGCTCTGGTTAATGGAATGAAGTCAGCCTTTGGTGGCACGGGTATCGGTGCGTTCTTTGGTTTCTCTGGTGGCGGTCTGGTGCCGCGATTCGATAGCGGTGGCTACACCGGTGATGGTGGTAAGTACCAACCGAAAGGCGTGGTTCACGGCGGTGAGTTTGTGTTTACGAAGGAAGCGACCAGTGCACTGGGTATCGGCAACCTCTATGCACTTATGCGTGGAGCTCAGGGGTATGCTAACGGCGGCTATGTTGGCCACGCCCCGATGTATGGGCTGCAATCATCGGCAACTGGCGGCGTAACCGTTCAAACGTCCGTGGTCGTTCATAATCAGAACACTCAGCAGCAGGCATCTGGTAACAACGACGCTATTTCTCGGGCTTACAAACAGACTATCGATCAGTCTGTTCGTGCTGGAATTGCCAAACAGCTCCAGCCTGGAGGTTTAATTTGGAATGCAACGAAAATGCGTTAATTGCAAACCTTCTGAAAGTTTGGTTTTTGCCGCTCATCTAAGAAAAGGATAGCCATTGACCAATTAAAAGTTAATGTTAGGATGTTTCTGATTGTAACTTAAGGATATTGCAATGAGAAAATTTCTTGGACTGACAGTCGTGGCGTTACTGGTATCTGGATGTACTACGCCAGCTAGAAACTATGTACCGCAGACAAAGGAGATAAGTATTCCGCCACTCAATACGACTACTACTACCTATGTTGGTGAAGATATGGTTAGACAAGGTATCGACGCCAGTATTGACGCGATTCACTTCAATCAGGCGGTTGAAATCGGCTCCATAGGTGTATATACAATCCCAGCAGGTGACTATGTAAAAATTGGCGAGGATTCCAAATCTGAATTTTTCTCTAATGTAGAAAGAACATCAGGTGCTGTAGTACCGAATCGATTTATGGTCAACGATCCAACTCAAAGTATACAACTCAAAAAAAATGGTGAAATATGTATTGTGACAATCTATGGCGCAACCAAATGCGATACAGGGAAGCCATTTTCAAAAGTGAAATTTCAAACAGAGCAGCAGTCGGTTTTTCAGCAAACCTTGATTTATAATGGTAAGGTTGGAAATAAGATAAATATTGGTTATCGTGAGTTTCAGGGTGGATTGGCAAGAGCTGCCTTCTCAAACGAAGTGGAATATGATCTTTCTGAATCTAAAACCATACGCTATAAAGGAGCTGTTTTAGATATCCTTGATGCGAATAACCAGTCAATCACTTTTAAGCTTACTCGTAACTTCAATACCAATTGATAAAACTTTAATTTATTTTTTGAAATATAAAAACCCAACCCGCTTCGGCGGGTTTTTTTATACCTGGAGGAAAGGTGGCGATCGAAACATTTACCTGGCGAACCCAGATTCAGGCGGGAATGGAAGGATCGTTCAGCCTTAAAACGCGCTCTGCAACCTTTGGCGACGGCTATGAGCAGATCGCCGGGGAAGGCATTAACCCTGAAAAGCAGTCATGGCCGGTCACACTGACGGGGAAAAAAGCGGACATGCTTCAGGCCCTGAAGTTCTTTCGTTCTCACGTCACAAAGTCATTTATCTGGACATCGCCAGTTGGCGAAACAGGGCTCTATCGGATTGAGGCCGAATCAATCAAGTCACAGCCCTTATCCAGCAACGTTCTGACCATTTCTTCAACATTCAAACAGGCGTACGCACCATGATCACCGCAGACTATCAAAGCCTTGAGCCCGGCAACAAAGTCCGGCTTATCGAAGTTGATGGCTCTACGTTCGGCGTGGATGATGTACTGCGATTTCACGCGTACAATCTCCCGCACACGGAAGAAGAAATCGCCGCCGTTGGTGGTGATGAATCAAAGCTGAAGGCGAAAAGCATCTGGTGGCAGGGGGAAGAATATGCCGCCTGGCCGTATCAAATTGAAGGGCTAGAGGCCTCCACAGACGGCAACAGTGCCCAGCCAACGCTCACGGTTGCAGATATCGATAGCAAGATTACAGCGCTGTGCCTTGCCTATGACGATATGCTACAGGCGAAAGTCACTATCCATGACACCTATTCGCACTATCTCGATGCGAAGAACTTCCCAGCAGGTAACCCAACAGCTGATCCGCAACAGGTCAGAAAACGAGTTTTTTACATCGATAGTAAAAGCAGCGAAATTCCGGGCGAAAGTATCGAATTTGTACTCGATAGCCCAATGTCGTTACAGGGAAAGATGATCCCTACGCGACAACTTCATTCTCTGTGTACCTGGTGTATCCGGAATAAATATCGCACCGGCGACGGCTGCGACTATGCCGGTACCCGCTATTTCGACAAAAACAACAACCCAGTGAGCGATCCGTCACTGGATGAATGCAACGGCACGCTGACGGCCTGCAAACTTCGATTCGGCGAAAATAACGAACTCTCGTTCGGTGGTTTTCCGGGCACGTCTTTGATCAGGAGCTGATATGCGTCAGAAAACCATCGATGCGATTATGGCACATGCTGCAGCTGAGTATCCTCGCGAGTGTTGCGGCGTAGTGGCGCAGAAAAGCCGTGTTGAACGTTATTTCCCGTGCCGGAATCTTGCCGCGGTGCCGGAGGACAATTTTATACTTTGCCCCGAAGACTATGCAGCTGCTGAGGACTGGGGGAATGTGATCGCCATCGCTCACAGTCACCCTGATGCCACGACGCAACCGAGCGAACTGGATAAAGCGCAATGCGATGCAACCCTTTTACCCTGGCATATCGTGAGCTGGCCGGAGGGGGATTTACGGACCATCCAGCCGCGTGGAGAACTGCCTCTGCTGGAGCGCCCGTTTGTGCTTGGTCACTTCGACTGCTGGGGGCTGGTGATGAGCTATTACCGGCAAACCCACGGTATAGAGCTTCACGATTACCGGGTCGATTATCCCTGGTGGGAAAACGACTATCCGGACAACTTCTATCAGGATTGCTGGTATGAGTGCGGATTCCGTGAATTCGACGGGCCGCCAAAACCAGGCGACATGATAATCATGCAGGTTCAGGCAGATAAGTGGAATCATGCAGGAATCCTGCTGGAAGGCAACATGCTACTGCATCACCTTTATGGGCATCTGAGCCAGCGCGTACCTTATGGCGGTTACTGGCGTGAGCGCACAATGAAAATACTGCGCTTTAAAGACTGTTTCTGATAACCGCCTGTGGCAGTTTTTATGGGGGAAAAATGGCTGCATTACTCAATGTTGAGCCGGTCCGCACAATTCGATTGTACGGCGTGCTAGGCGCCACCTTCGGGCGTGAATATCGTTTGTCAGTAGCTTCACCTAAAGAGGCCATCCGCGCCCTGAGCGTTATCGTGCCGGGTTTTGAGCGTTTCCTGAATACCAGTAAGCAACGAGGTTTAACTTATGCGGTATTCAGCGGGAAACGAAACCTCTTAAACGATGAGCTCAGTATGGACAGGAGCAAAGAGGAAATCCGCATCGCGCCGGTGATCATCGGCAGTAAGCGAGCCGGTGTGTTTCAGACAATCCTCGGGGTTGCCCTTGTCGCTGTTGCTGCGTTCGTTACGGGAGGGGCCGCGATCGGGATTGGGGGTACCGCTTTCGCTGGTGGATGGGGCGCTGTGGCGGGGATTGGGGCATCAATGGCGATCGGCGGCGTAGTCCAGATGCTTTCTCCACAGACAACCGGGCTCGCCAGTAAGCAATCTGCGGATAACCAAGCCAGCTACGCCTTTGGTGGAGTAACAAACACGACAGCTCAGGGGAATCCGGTACCACTTCTTTATGGCCGCCGGCGAATCGGCGGCGCGATTATTTCTGCCGGGATTTATGTCGAAGATCAGCAATAAATAATCACCTTCTTTCAGGCCACCTTCGGGTGGCTTTTTTTATGGGCGCAATATGGCAACTGCAATCGCTATAAAAGGCCGCAAGGGCGGCAGCTCAAGTTCCCGAACCCCTACCGAACAGCCTGATGATCTGCAATCTGTAGCAAAGGCAAAAATCCTCGTTGCACTGGGAGAGGGGGAGTTTGCAGGGCAACTGACGGCGAAAGATATCTATCTGGACGGAACGGCTCTTGAGAATGCTGACGGCTCTCAAAACTTCAGCGGCGTTACGTGGGAATTTCGCGCGGGAACTCAGGCGCAAAAATATATTCAGGGCATACCCGGTACCGAAAACGAAATCAACGTGGGAACTGAGGTATCGAGCGCTACAGCGTGGACGCGCACGTTTACTAATACGCAGCTTTCAGCTGTTCGCCTGCGCCTGAAATGGCCTTCGCTTTTCAAGCAGGAGGACGACGGCGATCTGGTCGGTTACTCGGTTAATTACGCGATTGACCTGCAGACGGACGGCGGCACATGGCAGACGGTACTCAATACCAGCGTGACCGGCAAAACGACGTCAGGTTACGAGCGCAGCCACCGTATTGATTTACCTCAGGCTGGCAGCACCTGGACAATCCGACTGCGTAAGATTACGTCTGATGCCAACAGCGCGAAGATCGGCGACACGATGATGCTGCAGAGCTTCACCGAGGTAATTGACGCCAAATTACGCTATCCAAACACAGCGCTGCTTTATATCGAATTCGATTCCAGCCAGTTTAACGGCTCTATCCCGCAGATCTCCTGCGAGCCCCGCGGCCGCGTTATCCGCGTACCGGATACTTACGACCCCGAAACTCGCACTTATAGCGGTACGTGGGCTGGGACATTTAAATGGGCCTGGACCGATAACCCTGCATGGATTTTCTACGACTTGGTGGTTAGTGACCGTTTCGGACTTGGGGATCGTCTTACAACGGCCAACATAGATAAATGGACGCTCTACCAGGTTGCGCAGTATTGCGATCAAATGGTACCGGATGGCAAAGGCGGAAGTGGTACCGAACCACGTTATACCTGCAACGTCTACATTCAGGAACGCAACGACGCTTATACGGTCCTGCGTGATTTTGCTGCCATCTTCCGTGGGATGACCTACTGGGGCGACGACCAGATTGTGGCGCTGGCGGACATGCCGAGAGATGTAGATTTTACATATACGCATGCGAACGTTATTGATGGGCGCTTTACCTATTCCAGCAGCACCACAAAGAACCGTTACACCAATGCGCTGGTGTCCTGGTCTGATCCTGATAACGCTTATTCTGATGCGATGGAGCCTGTTTTTGAGCAGGCGCTGGTTGCGCGTTATGGGTTTAATCAACTTGAGATAACTGCTATCGGTTGTACCCGTCAGTCAGAAGCGAATCGCAAAGGGCGATGGGGGCTCCTCACCAACAACAAAGATCGCGTTGTTACTTTCAATGTAGGGGAAGATGGCAACATTCCACAGCCTGGCTATGTAATCGCCGTAGCGGACCGAAATCTCTCCGGGCGCGACCTGGGCGGCCGTATCTCTGCGGTGAATGGTCGCGTGCTGACGTTGGACAGGGCGCCGGATGCTTCGGCAGCTGACAGGATGATTGTCAATCTTCCATCGGGTGTTTCACAGTCACGCACTATTCAGTCGATAACGGGCAATAAAGTGACCGTTACGACCGCTTACAGTGAAACGCCTGTGGCTGAGGCCGTATGGGTCATTGAGTCTGATGAGCTCTACGCACAGCAGTATCGCGTTATTACGGTAACTGATAATAACGACGGCACGTTCACAATCGTCGGTGCAAATCACGATCCGGATAAATTCGATCGCATTGATACCGGAGCCATCATTGACCAGCGGCCGGTGAGCGTGATCCCGCCGGGCAACCAGTCGCCGCCTGCGAACATCGTGATCAGCTCGTTTTCTGTGGTGCAGCAAAATATCAGCGTCGAAACGATGCGCGTGAGCTGGGACCAGGCGCAGAACGCTATCGCCTATGAAGCGCAATGGCGCCGCAAAGACGGGAACTGGGTTAACGTGCCGCGCAGCTCCACCACGTCATTCGACGTGCCGGGGATATATGCCGGGCGCTACCTGGTACGTGTGCGCGCCATTAATGCCGCAGAAATTTCTTCCGGGTGGGGCTATTCGGAAGAGAAAACGCTGACGGGTAAAGTGGGCAATCCGCCGAAACCGGTCGGCTTCATCGCTTCTGATAATGTGGTTTTCGGTATCGAGCTGAGCTGGGGATTCCCGGCGAACACCGACGACACGCTGAAGACGGAAATTCAGTACAGCCTGACCGGGACGGAAGACGATGCGATGCTGCTGGCAGACGTACCCTATCCGCAGCGCAAGTATCAGCAGATGGGCCTAAAGGCTGGGCAAATTTTCTGGTACCGCGCGCAGCTGGTGGACCGCAGCGGAAACGAATCAGGTTATACAGACTTTTTGCGCGGGCAGGCCAGCATCGATGTATCCGATATCACCGATGCAATTCTGGAGGACATGAAAGGCTCCGATACGTTCAAAGACCTGATCGAGAACGCGGTGGACAGCAATGCAAAAATTGCAGGCATGGCTGACGACATTAAACAGGCCAACGACGAACTGGCGCAACAGGCGGAGGAAATCGCCAAAAACGCCCAGGATATCGGGAAGGTTCAGACCAGCGTTACAAACCTGTCGAGCACGGTCGGAGATGTGTCTTCTTCTCTGAGCAAGCTTGAGCAGACAGTGGCGACGGCCGATACCGCGCTGGGCCAGCGCATCGATAACATCAGCGTGTCTGTGGACGGTATGACGGGAGGAGTGAAGAACTCCGCCATCGCGATTATTCAGGGCAATCTGGCGCAGGTGGCCGCGCGCAAAACGCTGTCGGCATCGGTCGCCGGTAACAGCGCGCAGCTGGACCGCATTGATGAGGTGATCGTCAACGAGAAGGAGGCAACGGCGCGTTCGCTGCTGAGTTTGCAGACTGACGTGAACGGCAACAAGGCATCCATCAACAGCCTGAACCAGACGTTCTCCGATTACCAGCAGGCCACGGCCACGCAGATAAACGGCATCACGGCGACCATCAACGGGCATACGTCAGCCATTACCACTAACGCGCAGGCCATTGCGAACGTCAACGGCGACCTGAAGGCGATGTACAGCATCAAGGTCGGGTTATCCAGCAACGGCCAGTACTACGCCGCAGGGATGGGGATAGGCGTGGAGAATACGCCGTCCGGCATGCAGTCGCAGGTTATCTTCCTGGCTGACCGCTTCGCCGTTACTCACCAGGCCGGAGCGACCGTTACGCTTCCGTTCGTTATTCAGAACGGGCAGGTGTTCATCAGAGACGCGCTGATAGGTGATGGCACCATCAGCAACGCCAAGATCGGTAACTACATCCAGTCCAATAACTATGTGGCTGGCTCAGTCGGGTGGAGGCTGGATAAGGGCGGTACGTTTGAGAACTACGGTTCGACAGCTGGTGAGGGGGCCATGAAACAGACAAACCAGACAATCAGCGTGCGGGACTCCAGGAATGTGTTGAGGGTGCAGATCGGTAGAATCACGGGAACATGGTAACGGGAGGCCTCTTACGGGGCCTCTTTTTTTCAGGAGGACTGGATGGCGGAATATGGGGTTCAGACATGGGACGCCTCAGGCAAGGTAAACAACTATGGCGTTAAGCCTGTCAGCGTTTGTGGCTATCTCCAGCTGGCCCAGAACCAGAAAACAGGCTCTTACACCGTAGCGCTTCCACCGGGTTGCAGGCTTACCTATTTTCAGGTCATGAACGGTGATCAGTTTGGAACGAGTCGGAGAAAGATCACCATTTCAGGGGGAACAGCGACAGTGTCAGCAGTAGGCGATACCGACTACTCAGCAGGGACTGAGCCTGCGGCAGCGGCTTATCTCATTTTCCAGATCGAGAGGGCATAAATGGCGGAGTATGGCGTTTTACTGACGACCACGAGCGGGGAAGTATGGGTGACCGCGAACAGCTCGCCAATCGCTCTACAGGCGCGAAAGACAGCGGCACTTCAGGGAACAACGGGTTTCAATACCAAAGTGACGCACACTTTCCCCGCAGGTCAGCCCGTTGTCGCGTTCGTTCATTGTACTGTTGAGGTCGAAATCACCCAGACGATAAGCGGGAACACCTTCACGATTGATTTTCTCAGACCGAACGCAACCGGCACAGCGTACGTTTATTTTTTCTCTATTTTCCCGCAGACAAAGCCAGACTACGGGCTGGCTGTGTGGGATGCATCAGGGACGCTGATTTTAACAAACGAAACGCGCACACTGAGCGATGTAGTCACCCTCGGTACAGCCGGGGTGGATGCCAGCTCAGGATACAACATCAATACAACTCTGGCGGGGAAGTGGGCTTGTATGCCTGCCATGCTGGGGCTAATTACCGGGGTTATATCGGCTGGCGGTCAGCCGCAGCCATACATGGCCATATACAAGAGCATGGCAAAACTTGAGGGAAGCAATACGCGGATATTCGCCAGACCGCAGACAACCCCCGGCGGCAACCTTCAAAACGTCGCGTATTCGAATCTGAGAAACGTGATTATGGCCATCAACTGCGCCAACTATGATTGATCGTTTTGAACGATCAATTTCGAATAATTGATCTACCAAATCAATTATATCCCGTTGATTCATATTGTTATTGTGTAGCTTCATGAATGCCCTGGGATATAACCACTATGAAAAATATGATTCTTTGCCTGGCGGTAGCGGTATTGCTCTCCGGTTGTGCTGGCGTTATTGAGAAGCAGCAACCCGTATGCACCGGAACAGCCCTGGTCGGCGGACAGGAAAGCAGCGTCCAGATCTACGGAGTCCGCAAGCAAAACAATCAGACGCAGTACCGCGCCGGTTATCCCTTTAACTGGACCTGGGTGAGCGCCAACACGTTCAGCAGCACCACCTGCCACTAACCCATTCAGTTTTGAACAAACCCCGCTCCGGCGGGGTTTTTTATTGCCTGGAGAAAATATGCTTTATAACACTGGCACCATCGCCATTAATGGAAATACAGCCACCGGCACCGGCACGAACTGGACGGCACCGGCCAGCCAGATCCGGATTGGCCAGACGTTGTTTGTTCTTTCTAACCCGGTACAGATGTTTCAGATCACCGCCATCAACAGTGCGACGTCACTGACGGTTACGCCTGCCGCGTCTCCGGCGTTGAGCGGCCAGAAGTACGGCATTCTTGTTACTGATAGTCTCTCGGTCGACGGCCTGGCGCAGAGCATGTCCCAGCTCATCAACGAGTATGACGAGAACATCGGCGCCTGGGAGGCGTTCGCCACCACTTCAGCAAACCAGAACATCACCGTTACCATCAACGGCACTCGTGTAACCATTCCGGCGATCGGTAAACTGGTCCAGAAAGGGAGCAATGGGGCGGTTGGAGTTTTGGATGGCGGGACCGGGGCAACGAATGCCGCTGACGCTCGCACAAACCTCGGTTTGGGAAGTAGCGCGACTAAGGACGTCGGAACGGACTCCGGTAATGTCATGCAA
>NZ_JBMKJN010000021.1:0-75389 GCF_049236805.1 Enterobacter cloacae complex sp. XAL002 | reverse complement strand
CCATTAAGGGTGCTAATCAGGATAAAACTTGATAACCACCATACCGTAAGCATCACCGCAGAAAAAATCAGGCTCAGGCGTGTGGTCAGGGAAATTTTGAACCTCACTCTTCTCTGATCTCCAGGACATATCCGGCACCGCGAACGGTATGGATCAGTTTTGGCTCAAAGTCATCATCAATTTTACTTCTCAGACGTCTCACGGCGACATCAATCACATTCGTATCACTGTCAAAATTCATGTTCCAGACCAGGGACGAGATAAGACTCCTGGGTAACACTTCTCCGGTGCGTTGCAGCAGCAACTCAAGCAGAACGTATTCTTTACCGGTGAGATGGATCTTCTTCCCCGAACGGATCACGGTCCGGCGCACCATATCAACGGTCATATCGGCGATGGTGCAGACTGTTGCGGCCTGCGAGCGTGCCCGGCGCAGTAGGGTTCTTACACGTGCAACCAGCTCCGTAAAATCAAAGGGCTTAATCAGGTAGTCATCTGCGCCAAGCTCCAGTCCTTTCACTTTGTCCCGCACGTTGTCCTTTGCGGTTAAAAACAGGACCGGTTCTTCGTGCCCGGACTCCCTCAGTGCGCTGATGATTTGCCACCCGTCGAGGAAAGGCAGCATCACGTCCAGTATTATCAAATCATACTGTCCCTTCGACGCGGCCCCGAGACCATCGCGGCCATTATTAAAGAGATCGGCCTGATAGCCTTCCTCAACCAGTCCCTGCTGCAGGTAACGACCTGTTTTTTGTTCGTCTTCAACGATTAAAATACGCTGCATGGTCAACTCGCTGATATGAAAGTAAAAATCTCACGCATGAGCTTTGGCTGTCCCCTAGCTGACCTGAGACGGAGCAAGCATTCCGAGCCACGCTACGGCGCCCAGAATGATAATCGCAACAACGAATTCTGTCAGGATGCTGTTTCGCATCAGGGCAACGCTGCGATCATAATTCCCTTCCCTGACCATAACTTCAAGCCGGGGACCCAGGTGAAACCGGTTTGCTGCAGCCAGAAGAAGCATCAGAACAAACAGAGCCGTCTTGGCAAGCAATATCCTCCCCCAGGAACTGTTGAATAAGGGAGTTAAGTTACCCTCAGCAATATACAGATAGTTGACCAGCGCACTCAGGATCAGGGCTACAACAATCACCGTTCCTGCCGTGGCAAATTTTGCCAGGGAGTCAGATATCACAATGACGCTCTGTGCATTATGCTCGTTTCTGCGCATCAGCAGGATAGCAAATGCAACCAGAGCACCTGTCCAGGCACCTGCAGCACCGAGATGGGTCAGATCGCTCAGTAAATGGAGATAGTAATGCAGACCGTCATGCATAACGGCGTGTCCTCCCCAGGCAAGTGTAGCCAGCGCCACGCCCCCACTCATCGTCATCAGCAGGCAGGACAATACTCTCTTATTAGTGTAAAGGAACAAAGCACCGAGTGTGGTAAACAGGGCACAGAGCCTGACAATCCAGCTAATACCCACATCAGTTTCTTCTATCACCATCTCGATAACATGGATGGATAATTCTCTGAGGTCAGTTACTCCACTCATGGCATTAGATACCAGGAGCATATTAATGCCAGTAAGAATGATGCCTGTAACAACAGCAAAGGTTATAAACGACCTGAAATTAGTCAGGTTATAGGTTTCATGTCTGACACCGCTTATTCCATATATCTGAAAAAATGGCAATCCAAATATTACCATCAAATCCAGATAAAGAAGAAAACGAATAACAATCATAATCAGGTCGTTCATAATATTACTTCACTGTAAAGGTGTAATTACCGGTAATAGGGTGCGTATCTGAAGAAACCGCGCGCCAGTCAACACGATAAGTGCCAGCGGGTAAAGGCTCTCGCGGAATAATGACCATCGATTTAGGGTCAGCGCCTGGCGCCACTTTTGCCGCGACCGGCATCGGAGAATGTGATGACATGCCTTTCATACCCGTCATCGTTAATTTTGCACCTGAGAATTTCACGGTCAGATTTTCCGAGAAATTAAGCTGAATCTTTTCCGGGGCCGCTACGGCTGAATCAGCCTGTGGCACAGAGCTTTTTAATTCCGGATGGGCCATAGCAGAGAAAGCAACGCCCATAACGAGGCCACCTGTAAGAATGGCTTTATTTAAAATCGACATTTTATTTACCTGTTTAGTTGAGTGTTTTATATCAGTGCGTTAAAACCAGATTCTGGCTCCCGCCAGGAATACTACCTGATGGTCTTTCTCACCTTCTCTTTTCGCCATATCGGATGTTTTCCCGTAAAGTTGATTCCAGGAAACGCCTATATAGGGTGCAAACTCACGGCGTATTTCATAGCGCAGCCGGAGCCCCAGCTCTGTGTCAGTCAGTCCCCTGCCGCGACCCCGCGATTCATCATCCTGACTGTAGAAATTCACCTCATAGGATGGCTGGAGTATGAGCCGGTTAGTCAGTAAAACGTCGTATTCTCCTCCCAGACGAAGGGCTGCTTTTCCGCCATTACTGACAAAACCCGTAATTTCAGACTCAAAATTATAGAGTGCCAGCCCCTGAAAACCGACAGCAGCCCAGGTCCGGGCAGAAGCAGGTCTGAAATCCTGCCTGACACCCGCAACCAAATCCCACCATGGGCCAACCGCATGTCCCCAGAGTAACTGCGCTTCAGCCGCCTCCGTTTCCCCATTGCTTCGTTCACCTTCACTCTTTAGCCAAATCCGATCTGTGTCGCCTCCAATCCAGCTGTTAACACTCCAGCTGAAATTGTTGGTGTTATCCGACCGTTGCCATTCCAGTTGATCCAGCAGAACCAGATAATTAATCGCACTGTCGTGAATCGCATGCCCCTGTAAATTGCCGAATGCAGCCTTCCGGTCGGCATCGGTAACAGGCGGAATTGGCGTTCTGCTCTCAGTTACAATGGGCTCCATTGACGTCATCTCAGTGAAATTCTCATCTGCTGGCATCTGCATGGCAGACATGTCGTGCCCGGCGTGGGGATCTGCAGAGACGGAGCCCGCCGCAATAGAAAGCTGTGAGGTAAACAAACCGGCGACCAGAACAGGTATGGCCTTCAAATTTCTCTTCATTCGCATCATTCCTCCACCCGGACTTCACGAAACATTCCCATTTCCATGTGATAGAGCAAATGGCAGTGATACGCCCAGCGGCCAAGCGCATCTGCTGTCACTCTGTAACTGCGTTTTGTACCAGGGGGAACATCTATTGTGTGTTTACGAACCATGAAATTACCGTTTTCATCTTCCAGATCGCTCCACATACCATGCAGGTGAATGGGGTGAGTCATCATGGTATCGTTGATCAGCGTGATCCTGAGCCGCTCACCGTATTTCAGCAGCACCGGTGCGGCATCTGAAAACTTGATTCCGTTAAATGACCAGGCAAACTTTTCCATGTGGCCGGTTAAATGCAGTTCTATGGTACGGCCAGGTTCACGTCCGTCAGGATCCTCAAAGCGGCTTTTCAAATCCGCGTACGTGAGAACCTTTCTTCCGTTATTTCGAAGACCAATACCCGGATCATTTAATTTCGGAGAGACGCTCATCGCCTGCATATCAACCAGTGGGTTATCCGTTTCTGACGCAGGATGACTTTGCATACCCGGCATTCCGGCCATCCGGGAATGATCCATACCGGCCATGCTGCTGTGATCCATGGGCGCGGAGGATGTCCCGCTATCCGGAAGGTCAGCACCGTCCATAGACATCATCTCTCCGCTGTTATCCATGCCTCCCATCTGGCTGTGGTCCATTCCTGCCATATCATGTCCCATTCCCCCCATACCCATATCTTCCATGGTCAACAGAGGACGGGGATCGAGGGGGGGAACGGCAGCACTTAACCCCTCTCTCGTGGCCAGTGTCCCTCGAGCGTAACCGGTCCTGTCCATGGATTGTGCGAAGATGGTATAGGCCTCACCCTGAGGCTCCACAATGACATCATAGGTTTCGGCAACGGCAATCCTGAATTCGTCAACGGTAACCGGGTTTACATACTGGCCATCTGCAGCCACGACCGTCATTTTCAGCCCGGGGATACGGATATCGAAATAGGTCATTGCCGAGCCGTTGATAAACCGTAAGCGTATCTTTTCACCGGGACGGAACAGTCCGGTCCAGTTTTTCAGCGGGGCCTGCCCGTTCATGAGATAGGTGTAGGTGTAGCCACTGACATCCGCGAGGTCAGTCGGATTCATTTTCATTTCAGCCCACATTTTCCGATCGGCAATGGTGGCTGACAGCCCCCTGGTATTCACGTCGCGGAAAAAAGAGCCAACGGTTGGTTTATTGAAATTGTAGTAATCCGACTGTTTTTTTAATTTTTTCAGCAGGCTGTGAGGATTTTCATCGGTCCAGTCAGACAACATGACCACATGCTCACGATCGTAAGCAAACGGTTCTGGCTCCCTGGCATCGATGATAATGGCACCGTATACCCCCTCCTGTTCCTGCAGACCGGAATGGCTGTGGTACCAGTAAGTCCCGTTCTGCTTAACCTTAAAGGTGTAAACGTAGGTATCATCAGGCTCTATGCCCATAAAACTCAGCCCCGGAACACCATCCATATTGGCCGGAAGAATAATGCCGTGCCAGTGAATGGACGTCTGTTCATTAAGACGGTTTTTGACCTTCAGGGTAATGGTGTCACCTTCTTTCCAGCGAAGAACGGGCCCCGGCAGGCCTCCATTGATTGTTTTGGCCTGACGCTCACTGCCCGTGATATTGACGGCCGTTTCACCAATGGTCAGGTCAAACTGAGTACCCTGCAGGGATGCGGCAACTGGCAGGCTCAGACTGGAACGCGCATTGAAACTCCATACGCCAAGACTTCCGGCTACGCCAGAGAGGGTTAACCCCTTCAGGAAAGTTCGTCGAGACGTTTTCAACAGCATGCGCATTCCCTTATTTAAAGTATGGTTACTGACAGAATTCGAGAACCGATTTAAATTAAATTACTGGTTCATCCACTTACAATGAAATGAATCTAGCACACCTTAAGAAACAAATTCATTACAATCGTGTAATGTACATAGCTGTATTACATTTACGTCATCTTCCCCACAGGTTGATTATTTTTATATATGATCATAAGGACATCTTTTATGTACCTCAGAAGGTAATTACACATGAATATATTAATCACGACCACTGCGTTTACAGCTTTATTTTGTGGGGCAGCTTTTGCTCAGTCCAGTGATATTGCCCATGAAGCACATCGATTTGTTAATAATGCCTCAGCCGTCAGTCATGTGAATTCCTCGACGCATGAAAACTTACCGGACAGGGTTAATAAAAACAACACGCCCTCATTCTCTGAAATGAATGAACATGAAAGGGCCATTGTTGCTCATTCATTTATGAACAACAGCGCGTCCTATGCGCATCAGAAAATGATTGAGGAACATAAAAAAATGCTGTCCGGCAGTGATGCAAATTCAAAGACCTCGTCTTCTTCTTTTAACGAACTGAATGCCGGAGAAAAAGCCGCTCTCGTGCATGAGCAGGTCAATAATGCCGGTGCGGAAGCACATCAGACGCAGGCAAGAAAGCTTCGCGGGCTGTATTCGACCAGGTAACTGCAGGCGGGTTAGTGCTTAGCGTCAGGTGCGCAGCAGGGCTTTACTGACGGGTTACGTAGCAGGACATGAGCCCCATATTGCTCTGCCGTAACCTGTTTCAGTCCCGTTAATCATCACCGTCGGGCTGGTCATACAGTTCCCAGAGCTTCAGGAGCAAACGGGAAACAAGATATGTTACAAAAATGACGACCATCAACGGTGCTCCCGATTAACTGACAGATGACACGCCTCCTGAAAACCCCTAGCATACGCCGCAGTGTTCATGCTAACGGCGAATTCCAGTAAATGTATTCTACCGATGTCGTAAAAGAAAATGCCTACCTTTCAGCCACCCGCTCGGGGCTGGAATCGAACGAGATCGCTACTCTTCAGCGCTCCTTGCCTTCCCGGTTTAATCTGCGGCATTTGAAAAAAAATGAATCATTAAAACTCGTACTGCAAAAGAAAGCGGGAAAATCACGTGTCGTGGCCTATAAATTTACGTCCGGTTCATTTAATTACACGGCGTATCGTATATCAGATAAAAAGTTCTATAACCTTTCCGATACTTCCGGGAAAGGCAGTCTCGATTATCCGTTACCGGCCACAGCAAGACTCAGTTCGCCTTTCAATCCTGCAAGACTTAACCCGGTATCGGGAAAAGTGAGTCCCCATAATGGCATTGATTATTCCATGCCCATGAACACGAAAATAGTCAGCGTCATCGACGGAAAAATCACCCGGGCCGAATACAACAGTACCATGGGATATTTTGTTGAAGTAACGGGAAAAGCCGGTGTTAAAACTCGCTATCTCCACCTCAATAAAATACTCGTTACTAAAGGGGCCAGGGTTACCCGGGGAGACGCTATTGCGTTATCCGGTAACAGCGGACGTTCATCCGGTCCTCATCTGCATTACGAGCTGGTCATCAATAACAATCCTGTTAACTCACTGGCGTTCCGGACGGCGGCACCCGCTGATAACAAACTCGAACAGCATGCCTTTGCGCATGCCAGAGACTACGAACGATACCTGGACTGATAACGGGACCGCGACGCGGTCCCGTCTGCCGGATTAATTTTTATTATCGTTTTCACTTCCGTGATGTTGATGATCTCCATGCCCCCCGTGACCGTGGAAAAGATGCATGAGCGGACAAAGCAGCAGTAACAGATATGGCCAGTAGCCTGCCACATGTGACCAGTGTTCGCGCAGGAGAGCAAATGCCGCAATCGCGGCGACAGCAATAAGCGCATAGGTTGTACTTTTCATACCGGACTCCTTCTGTTAGTAACAGACCCTTCATTCAGGGTTATTTCCCGAGCCTGACACTTTTCAGACGCAACGCATTCACAATGACGCTGACGGAGGAAAGAGCCATGGCCGCCGCCGCAATAACTGGCGACAGCAGTATTCCATACACAGGATAAAGCAGACCTGCAGCCACAGGCACGCCAAGTGCGTTGTAGATAAATGCAAAAAACAGATTCTGACGGATATTTTTCATGGTGATCTCTGACAGATGACGGGCCCTGTTCAGTATCATCAAGTCGCCTTTGAGAAGGGTGACTCCGGCACTTTCAATTGCCACATCTGTACCCGTTCCCATGGCTATACCCACGTCAGCCGCTGCCAGCGCCGGGGCATCATTCACACCGTCTCCGGCCATCGCAACCACATGGCCAGACGCTTTCAGTCGGGTTATCACTGCTTTTTTGCCATCCGGCAGAATTCCGGCTTCAACCTCATCTATTCCCAGTTTCCGTGCGACTGCTTCAGCAGTAAGCTGGTTATCCCCGGTGAGCATAACAATGCGGATCCCCGCCTGACGCAAAGCTTTAAGCGCATCCGGCGTGGTTGTTTTCACGGGATCCGAGATAGCTATCAGGCCTGCAAGGTCCCCGTCTGTGGCCACATAGATAACGGTAGCGCCTTCCATCCGCAACGTATCCGCAACGGCCTTTTGATTATCAATAACGATACTGTTTTCCTGCATAGCCAGTTCATTACCAATAACAACCCGTTGACCTTCGACATCGCCTGAGACACCTTTACCCGACGGTGCATCGAAATGAGTGACTGCGGGTATTGCGATCCCCTTTTCCTGTGCTGCTTTAACTACTGCCATACCCAGCGGATGCTGCGAGCCTTTTTCCACTGCGGCTGTTACACGCAAAAGAGATGTTTCCCCACCCGGATTGAGACTGATAATCCCTGTCACCGTAGGCGAACCTTCCGTGAGCGTGCCTGTTTTGTCGACAACCAGCGTGTCCACTTTTTCAAGACGCTCAAGGGCTTCGGCATTCCTGATTAACACCCCGGCCTGGGCTCCTTTGCCCACCCCCACCATTATCGACATCGGCGTGGCCAGCCCCAGCGCGCAGGGACAGGCAATAATCAGGACCGACACAGCCGCAATGAGACCGTGCGCCATCCTGGGCTCGGGCCCCCAGACAGACCAGATCACGAAAGCAACAACCGCGATAAGTATCACCAGAGGAACAAACCAGCCTGAAACGCTGTCAGCCATTCTCTGGATGGGGGCACGCGAACGCTGTGCATCAGCGACCATCTGAACAATTCGTGAGAGCATTGTTTCATCACCGACTTTCTCTGCACGGATGATGAGACTCCCTGTCTGATTAATGGTCCCCCCGATGACAGGGTCACCCTCCGTTTTGGTAACCGGCATAGATTCCCCGGTCACCATCGATTCATCAACGGTTGTTTTGCCTTCGATCACAATACCGTCGACCGGAATACTCTCTCCTGGTCTGATGCGGAGCTTATCGCCAGGCAGAACATCTTCCGCATTAATATCCGTTTCATGACCGTCATGATCCAGCCGCCTGGCGGTTTTGGGGGCAAGATTCAGTAGTGCAGTAATGGCACCTGAGGTTTGTTCCCGTGCCCGCAGCTCAAGAACCTGTCCCAGCAGAACAAGCACCGTAATAACTGCAGCGGCTTCAAAATAAACGGCCACCAGGCCATCCATGTTTCTGAACGATGCAGGAAACCAGGAGGGGAAGACGGTTGCAATGACGCTGTACACCCAGGCTACGCCGGTGCCCATTGCAACAAGGGTAAACATATTCAGGGAGCGGTTACGTAACGACATTCCGGCCCGGGCGAAGAATGGCCAGCCACACCACAACACGACAGGAGAGGCCAGAAGCAGCTGCAGCCATGTGTTGTACTGTGGCGGTACTGTATTCCTCAAGGCGGGAAACAGATGAGATCCCATTTCGAGTACCAGAACCGGAAACGCCAGCAACAACCCCAGCCAGAAGCGTCTTGTCATGTCGCGAAGTTCATCACTTGGCCCCGTGGATGCCGTAGCTACGAGCGGCTCCAGTGCCATTCCACAGACAGGACAGCTTCCGGGACCACTGCGGCGTATCTCCGGGTGCATCGGACATGTCCACACACCTTCAGAATTCTCTTTCTCCGCCTGGTGGTGAGGCTGTTTTATCTGATCAGGGCTGACTTCGTGATGATCGTGGTGATGGTGATGGGAATGTTCACTGGCATCTTCGGTAAGATAACGATCGGGATGGGCTTTAAATTTACTCTCACAGCTGGCGGAGCAGAAATAAAGTTGATGGTCCTGGTATCGAATGCTGCTGTGCGCCCTGTCGGGCAGGATGTCCATCCCGCACACGGGATCTCTCACCTTATGCAATACGTGGCCCTCGTCCGGGGATAATGTCTGCTCAGAAGCAGTCTGGTTGTTGTGTTGCACTGCATTGTCATTTTTCACAGTAACTCTCCTTATGCATACCGAAGCATCTTCTGTCTTCAGGGTATGTCATGGATGCGATTACCACGAATGCCGCCGGCATAAGAGTGCCTGCTGCCGGCGTCCCGTTATCAGCCGTTCCGCTGACTATTCGATTCGCTGGAAGACTTTTTTACTTCCATCCGGTGAGAATGCGATAACATCGTAAGCCTCTTTTCGGGCTCCCATCTCCATTCCAGGACTTCCTGCTGGCATACCGGGGGTGGCGAGACCGTATATACCTGAACCAGACTGCATTGCCTTATGTATCGTTGTCGCAGGCACATGGCCTTCAATGATCAAATTACCGGCAACCGCGGTATGACAACTTCGCAGTCCTGCAGGAATAGCATGCTTTTCTTTCAGGGCTGACAGCGCCTGATCATTCATGACGTGAGTTCGTACTTCAAACCCGTCTTTTTCCATCGCTTTGCCCCACAGGGAACAACAGCCACAGTTTTCAGATTTGTACATATCAATCACTTTTTCACTCGCCATCGCGGGCAGTGAAAGGCCGAGAGCCAGCGCCATCAGAACCACTTTTTTCATACTCACCTCTGTATATTATCGATTTAAACCCTGACGTCAGGGTGAATCAGTAAAGAAGGACACCCACAGGGGGTGCCCTTTCAGGTTCAGGACACGCTTTTTTTATGTCTGCGCAGCCAGATTAATTTGTAGGCGGCAGGAATAATGAACAGGGACAGCAGCGGAGCCGTGATCATCCCACCAATCATGGGTGCCGCGATACGGCTCATGACTTCTGAACCTGCACCGGTTCCCCAGAGTATTGGCAGCAGACCCGCAATGATCACCGCCACGGTCATGGCTTTCGGCCGGACACGCAGTACGGCACCATGATAGAGGGCTTCATCAAGGCCTTCCGGTGTGAACGTCTCTTTACGGGACAATTCCGGGTGCGCTTCAATGGCATGACGCAGATACATCAGCATGACCACGCCAAACTCTGCTGCCACCCCGGCCAGAGCGATAAACCCCGTTCCGGTTGCGACAGACATATGGAAGCCCTGCCAGTACAGGAACCATATCCCGCCAACCAGGGCGAACGGCAGGCTCATCAGGATCAGCAGGGCTTCATCAACCCGGCGGAATGCCAGATACAACAGGATGAAGATGATCATCACCGTCATCGGCACCATCAGCTTCAGTTTCTTGTTGGCATGCTCAAGCAGTTCAAACTGTCCGGAGAATGACACGCTGGTACCCGGTCTCAGTTTCACTTTCTGACTGATCGCCGTTTTAATGTCATTAACCACCGACACCATATCCCTGCCGCGCGCGTCAATGTAAATCCAGCTGGCTGGACGGGCATTTTCCGTTTTCAGCATAGTCGGCCCGGAAACGACCTTAATATCCGCAACATCGCCCAGCGTGATCTGCTGCTTCATCGGGGTCAGGATCGGCATCTGTTTCAGGGCCTGCGGGCTGTTCCGGTAATCCTGCGGATAGCGGATATTAATCGGGTACCGGGCCACGCCTTCAACCGTCTCACCCACCATAGCCCCACCGATGGCTGATGAGATGAACAGCTGCACATCGCCCACCGTCATTCCGTAGCGGGAGGCTTTTTCCCGGTTGATATCCACATCAATGTAGCGCCCGCCTTCCAGTCGCTCTGCGAGAGCAGACACTACGCCGGGTACGGTTTTGGCGACCGCTTCGATACTCTGCGCCGTTGCATCGATATCGGACAGAACCGTTCCGGACACCTTGATACCTATCGGGCTTTTGATCCCGGTTGAGAGCATATCAATACGGTTACGGATTGGCGGCACCCAGAGGTTTGCCAGCCCCGGTAAACGGACGGTCCTGTCGAGTTCTTCAATAATCTTGTCAATCGTCATGCCTGGACGCCACTGATCCTCAGGTTTGAGCTGGATCGTGGTTTCAACCATTTCGAGCGGTGCGGAATCCGTGGCGGTCTCTGCTTTACCGGTCTTGCCAAATACAGAGGCCACTTCAGGAACGCTTTTGATTAACTTGTCCGTCGTCTGCAGGAGCGCTGCAGCTTCAGCCGGAGAGACACCCGGCAGGGTCGACGGCATATACAACAGGTCGCCCTCGTTAATCTTCGGCAGAAACTCACCGCCCACCTGGCTCAGCGGCCAGATAACGGTGAAAATGGACAAGGCCGCAACCAGCAGGGTTGTTTTTGGCCAGTGGAGAACCCGCAACAGCAATGGATGATACGCTTTGATCAGTACCCGGTTCAGGGGGTTACTGGTCTCTGCAGGAATTTTCCCCCGGATCCAGAATCCCATCAGAATCGGAATGACGATGATGGCCAGCGCGGCCGCGCCCGCCATGGAGTACGTTTTCGTGAATGCCAGCGGGCCAAACAGACGTCCTTCCTGACCTTCCAGGGTAAAGATAGGAATAAAGGACAGGGTGATGATCAGCAGGCTGATAAACAGTGCGGGTCCCACTTCAACGGAGGCATCGGTAATCACCTTCCAGCGGGTGGCGTTGTCAATCTGCTCACCAGGATGCTGATGATCCCACTCCTCAAGCCGCTTATGCGCATTCTCAATCATCACAATGGCGGCATCCACCATCGCACCGACGGCAATCGCTATCCCTCCCAGCGACATGATATTGGCGTTCAGTCCCTGGAAGTGCATGACGATAAAGGCGATACACAGACCAAGCGGCAGAGAGATAATCGCCACCAGGGCAGAACGTACGTGCCACAGGAACAGGGCACAGACGATGGCCACCACGATAAACTCTTCCAGAAGTTTGGAACTGAGGTTATCAATCGCCCGGTCGATGAGCTGGCTGCGATCGTAGGTGGTCACGATTTCAACGCCTTCCGGCAGGCTGGCCTTCAGCGTCTCAAGTTTATCCCTCACTGCCGTGATAACGTCGCGTGCATTTTTACCCGACCGCAGGATCACCACGCCGCCAGCGACTTCGCCCTGGCCGTTCAGCTCGGCAATACCACGCCGCATTTCAGGCCCGGTCTGCACGCGGGCAACATCCCGCAGATAAACCGGCACGCCGTTCTCGCCTGTTTTCAGGACGATGTTATTAAAATCATCAATGCTCTGAAGATAACCGCTGGCACGGACCATATACTCAGCTTCGGCCATTTCAACGGATGAGCCACCGGCCTCCTGGTTAGACGATTCAAGGGCCTGTTTCACTTCGGGCAGGCTGATACCATACTGAGACAGTTTTACCGGATTGACCTGAATCTGGTACTGTTTCACCACGCCGCCAACCGAAGCGACCTCAGCCACGTTCGGGATGGTTTTCAGCTCAAATTTCAGGAACCAGTCCTGCAGAGAACGCAGTTCTGAAAGGTCGTGTTTTCCGCTGCGATCGACAAGGGCATATTCAAATATCCAGCCCACCCCCGTGGCGTCCGGACCGATTTCAGAACTCACACCGGCGGGCAGTTTTCCCTGTACCTGGTTCAGGTACTCCAGCACGCGGGAACGGGCCCAGTACAGATCGGTGCCGTCTTCAAAAATGACATACACATACGAATCACCGAACTGTGAAAAACCACGCACGGTTTTTGCGCCAGGCACGGACAGCATGGTGGTGGTAAGTGGATAGGTGACCTGGTTTTCTACAATCTGCGGGGCCTGGCCGGGATAGCTGGTTTTGATAATGACCTGCACATCTGACAGGTCAGGCAAGGCATCGACAGGCGTGTTAATAATCGTCCATGTGCCCCAGATGCTGAGAAACAGGGCCCCCATCATGACCAGGAAACGGTTGGCGACAGAGCGCCGGATAATCCATTCAATCATCGTCGTCTCCTCAGTGCCCTGAATGCATATTTACAGGCTGGTCAGACATTGCTGGCATACTGCTTTCTGTTTTTTCAGGGTGGCGCATACGTTCCAGTGCGCCCGTAATATTGGCTTCAGAGTCAATGAGGAACAGGCCACTGACCACCACGGTATCGCCTTCATTCAGGCCGGAGCCGATGCCGGACTGTTGCTGTGACTCATGCAGAACGTGGATCTGTTTCGGCACAAACTTGCCTTCATCATCAACAGTAATCACGCGCTGTTCTTTGCCGGTATCGATAACGGCCTGGCTTGGTATCAGCAGCATCTCCTGGCTCCTGGTATTCAGTTTCAGATAGGCATTCATGCCCGGCTTGAGAAACTCATCCTTATTAGAAACCTGGAGACGGACCTGAAGCGTACGGGTTGTCTGATCCACGCTGGGAAGAATATTCCATTTTTCGACATGGAATGTTTTATCCGGATAAGCCGGTACCGAAATTTCAAACTGCGACGTATCTTTCAGCAGATAGGCGATAGATTCTGGCACTGCAGCGCTGATCCAGACCGGGTCCATTCCCTGAATCTGAGCCACCACCTTATCTTTCGAAATATTCATGCCGGTGCGCAGGTCAAATGCAGTAATGACACCATCAATAGGTGCTTTAATGGTAAAACGGGTCTGAATGCTCCGGGTAGAACGCAGTCTCTGAATATCCTCTTCCGGCATACCTGCCAGGCGAAGCCGTTCCAGAACGCCTTTAATTTGCGTGGAAGTACCACCGGTGCTGGATAACAGAAGGAATTCACTCTGTGCTTCCACCCAGTCCGGAATGGTAATATCGATAAGTGGCGTCCCCTTCTTCACATGATCGCCAATCGTCATGGGGTAGACTTTTTCGACAAACCCGTCAGAACGCGCCTGCACAATAACAAACTGATACTCGTTATAGCTGACATTAGCCGGGATTGTCTGAGAATAATTCAGCATTCCTCGCGTGACTTTTTGCGTTTTTAATCCCAGATTCTGAACCTGGGTTGGGTCGATACGGATCCCGCCACTGCTTTTATCGCCACTGTCATCAGCATATTTTGGCACCAGGTCCATATCCATAAAGGGCGATTTTCCGGGTTTATCAAATTTGGTATCCGGTTTCATTGGGTCATACCAGAAAAGCACCTTTCGTTCCGGTGCCTTTTGTTCTGTTTTTTCTGTCTTTTGTGCTGAGTTTACATACTGCCAGGCAGTAACCGATATCAGCCCCCCTGCTATGAGGCTGCTGATAATTATTGCAGCATATTTTATCTTTAAAGAAGCCATACAATTTTCCGCTAAAAAATCAAAACACCTGGCATATGCGCCTGACGGTTAACTCACACATATACCTATGTGAATGTACAGGCGCACAGGATGTAATCGCTCCGGACAGCCAATCAGGACTGCGTCACGTTAATGCTTTTGAGTAAGGAGATATTGCCCTGCTGAATAAACGAGAAATCGACATGGTTGCCTGTTTTCAGGGCATTAATAGCATCGTCTGCATTAACAAAAGTAAAGCGCATGGTCATTGCAGGCCAGCCCACCGCTGGAATTGCTTCATGCGAAATGGTGATTTTCTTAGTATTCATATCAATGTCTTTAACGACACCGGTGCCCTTGATAACTTGCTGTACCGAAGCATCACTGGCAGTATTCATATCGCCATGCTGATGTGTTTCAGCATGAAGACCGGCAGAAAACATGACAGAGAAGGCACCAAATAAAACGGCTTTAAGTGAATTACGCATTTTAATTTCCTGATTAATTAAATAAATTTACTCTACCCAACCGCCACCCAGCGCGGTAAACAGATTAATTTCGTTAACCTGCCGGGAATAGGTAAGATCGAGAATGGTTTGCTGGGTAGCGAAGAGGGAACGTTCTGCATCCAGCACTTCGATGTAACTGACAGCACCACTTGCATACAATCCTCTGGCACGCTGGAGAGTTATCTGAAGTGAATCAAGATAACGCTGCTGTGACTCAAGTTGCTGGCTAAGGCTGTCGCGCAGCGCAAGCGTGTCGGAAACATCCTTAAAGGCTGACTGAATTTTTTGTTCGTAATTAACCACCGACTGTTGCTGGCGAATTTCAGCCAGCTTCAGATTGGCTTTATTCCTGCCAGCATTAAATATAGGAATTTCAATTTTAGGGATAAAATTCCACATTCCACTTCCTGACGTAAACAGGCTGGACAGCTCCGTACTGCTTGCGGAAAGACCACTGGTCAGGGTAATTGAGGGGAAAAAGGCCGCTCGCGCTGCGCCAATATTGGCATCAGCCGCTTTCAGCTGATATTCCGCTTCCATAATATCCGGTCGCTGCAGCAAAATTTGTGAAGACAGATTTGGTGGCAATTTTACTGGGGCTATCTCCCCGCCTTTCATCCCTTTTTCTGACGGAAGTGCGCGGTACGTTCCCAGCACCAGTTGCAGGGCATTGTTTGCCTGAGCCAGATCGCCTTCTCGTTTGGCTATTTCGGCGCGGGTACTTTCGATTTGTCCTCGCGCCTGTTCAAGTGCCAGAACGTTCGTACTCCCGGTCACGAGCTGCTGCTCAACGAAAGCATAGGACTGTTGATAATTTTTCAGCGTTTCCCGCGCAATACGAAGTTGTTCGTACGCCAGTTGCTGGCTGAAATAGCTTTGTGAAACGTTGGATACCAGCAGGATGTGTACGGCCCGACGGGCTTCTTCGCTGGCAAAGTAGTTCTGGCGATCAGCATCACTCATGTTCTTAAGTTTGCCGAAAAAATCGAGCTCATAACTGAACTCCAGACCTGCGTCGTACTCCTGTGTGGTCGGCTTGTCACCTTTCAGACCACCGCTGTATGTGATCCCGGATGAGGCATTCAGCTGGGGATAACGATCTGCATCCGTGACGTTGAACTGGGCCCGGGCCTCTTCAACCTTCAGTGCAGCCATTCTCAAATCACGGTTATTAGTCAGGGCTTCAGTAATCAGCCGGGTGACCTGGGGATCGACAAAAAAGTTACGCCAGCCCGTATCCTGATAGCCATTCACCGCTGGCGTCAGGCTGTTACGGGACAGTGAAAACTGCTGGGGTACCGGTGCTGCCGGACGCTGATATTCAGGCGCCAGAGAGACACAACCAGCCAGAATGAAGATTGTGCTGATGCTGAGTAGTTTTAATTTGAACATATTGCTTCTCGTCCAGGCAGACCTGGTAAATGGTTCAAATGAAGTCCAGAGTATTGATAGGGGTACTTTACCTAACGCTCTCTGTTTGCCGAGTGACAGGATAATGACAATGTTGTCATTTTTGCTGTAATCCGTTGATAACGATCGTGGGCGCAATAGAATGACATTAGCAGCCAGCCGGGGAGCAAGATGAAAATATTGATCGTCGAAGACGAAATTAAAACAGGTGAATATCTCAGCAAAGGGCTTACAGAGGCAGGGTTCGTAGTGGATCACGCTGATAATGGTCTTACCGGATATCATCTCGCCATGACAGCCGAGTATGATTTAGTCATTCTGGATATCATGCTACCTGATGTGAACGGCTGGGATATCATCCGCATGCTGCGCACTGCCGGAAAGGGTATGCCGGTCTTACTGCTGACAGCCCTCGGCACGATCGAACATAGGGTCAAAGGACTGGAACTGGGTGCGGACGATTATCTGGTTAAACCCTTTGCGTTTGCCGAACTGCTCGCCCGGGTGAGAACCCTTCTGAGGCGGGGAAACACGATGATCACGGAAAGCCAGTTTAAGGTGGCTGACCTCTCGATTGATCTCGTATCCAGAAAAGTCAGTCGCGCCGGAAACCGCATTGTGCTCACCAGTAAAGAGTTCAGCCTGCTGGAATTCTTCATTCGCCATCAGGGAGAGGTTCTTCCCCGCTCCCTGATTGCCTCTCAGGTCTGGGACATGAATTTTGACAGCGACACTAATGCGATCGATGTCGCAGTAAAGCGACTCCGCGCTAAAATAGACAACGATTACGGGACAAAGCTGATCCAGACAGTCCGGGGCGTGGGCTACATGCTGGAGGTCCCGGATGCATAGCAAACCTTCCAGACGCCCTTTCTCACTCGCTCTGCGGCTGACCTTTTTTATCAGCCTGTCCACGATACTGGCTTTTATCGCCTTCACCTGGTTTATGCTGCATTCTGTTGAAAATCATTTTGCCGAGCAGGATGTCAGCGATCTTCAACAAATCAGCACCACACTGAACCGTATACTGCAGTCCCCGGTGGATCCGGATGATAAAAAAATAAGCAAAATAAAGGAATCAATTGCCAGCTACCGCAACGTTGCCCTTTTGCTCCTCAATCCCAGGGGTGAAGTGCTCTTTAGCTCAGCTCAGGGGGCGGCACTACGCCCGGCAGTGAATTCAGCAGATTTTAGCGAGCACAGCCGCGCACGGGATGTCTTTCTCTGGACGGTGGAGGATCCTGCGGGACCGATGGATACCGGGTCCGAAATGAAGATGGAAACATACAGGATTATCGCCTCCTCTGGTCAGGCGATATTTCAGGGCAAACAGCAGAACTATGTCATGCTGACTGGCCTATCCATTAATTTCCATCTCCATTACCTCGATGCGCTGAAAAAGAACCTGATTGCGATTGCCGTCGTGATAAGCCTGTTGATTGTTCTGATCATTCGAATCGCTGTCCGTCAGGGGCACCTGCCCCTTCGTAATGTCAGCAATGCCATTAAAAACATCACCTCCGAGAATCTTGATGCGCGACTGGAACCGACACGCGTTCCCATTGAGCTGGAGCAACTGGTTATCTCGTTCAATCATATGATTGGAAAGATTGAGGATGTCTTTACCCGCCAGGCCAATTTCTCTGCCGATATCGCGCATGAGATCAGAACGCCCATCACCAATCTGGTGACGCAGACTGAAATCGCACTGAGTCAGGATCGAACACAGAGGGAACTTGAGGATGTCCTCTATTCCAGTCTTGAAGAGTATAACCGGATGACCAAAATGGTCAGCGACATGCTGTTCCTGGCACAGGCAGATAATAATCAGCTGATACCTGACAGGGTCATGTTTGACCTCAGAGCGGAAGTCATGAAAGTCTTCGAGTTTTTCGAAGCCTGGGCCGAAGAACGCAATATCACGCTCAAATTTAACGGGATGCCCTGTCTGGTCGAGGGAGATCCACAAATGTTCAGAAGAGCGATCAATAATCTGTTATCCAATGCCCTGCGTTATACCCCTGAGGGACAGGCAATCACCGTCTCAATAAGAAAACAGGGGAGCTTTTTTGACCTTGTGATTGAAAATCCGGGGAAACCAATCCCTGAAGAGCATTTATCAAGGCTGTTTGACCGTTTTTATCGGGTGGATCCGTCCAGACAACGAAAAGGAGAAGGCAGCGGCATCGGTCTTGCGATTGTGAAGTCAATCGTGGAAGCACATCACGGAAGAGTGCATGTGGAATCGGATATACGCTCGACACGTTTTATTTTATCCGTACCCAGACTGGAGAAAATGATTCCGGATCCCCAACACTGAGAATAAAGATTTAAATGACAAAGATGTCATTAGCCTGTCATGCAGCAAACAGAAGCCATTTGATATAATTAGTGCAACTTATCAGGAAGGCTGGATTGCTTCATCAATACCCGGCGTCAGAGTACGCCAGGAATGAATATCCAGCCATCTCCCGGAGAAATAATAACTGCCGAACCTGTTTAAGTTATGAAACTGAAAACACCGGTTGTACTTCCCCGGACATCACTAATTCAGAAATGGAGAGTTATCATGAAAAATATCGTATTAGCATCTTTGCTGGGCTTTGGTTTAATTTCATCGGCCTGGGCCACTGAAACCGTGAATATCCATGATCGCGTCAACAATGCACAGGCTCCTGCTCACCAGATGCAGTCTGCTGCGGCTCCTGTCGGGATCCAGGGGACTGCTCCTCGTATGACCGGTATGGACCAGCATGAACAGGCCATTATTGCTCATGAAACCATGACGAACGGCTCGGCGGATGCGCACCAGAAAATGGTGGAAAGTCATCAGAAGATGATGGGAAATAACACGGTATCCACGACCGTCCCGTCAACGTCTTACGCGGCGATGAATGAGCATGAAAGAGCAGCGGTTGCCCATGAATTCATGAATAACGGGCAATCCGGCCCACATCAGGCCATGGCCGAAGCGCACCGCCGCATGATCAATGCAGGCTGAATGCGACGGTAGTATCCGTGCTGTTACCTTTTCCCTGATAGATTTTCCTGAAACAACGTTGCTACATTTTTGCCCCCCGTCAGGGGGCTTTTTTGTCTGACTCAGCTACACTTAACCGGTACCTGTCTGAAAGGAATTATTATATGAAAATCAAAAACACCCTTTTTGTAATATTAATGTTATCCCTGCCAGCCATTTCTGCTGAACATTCGGAAATGAAAATGTCAGATATGCACTCATCGGCATCATCACAGGAATATATGGCTGGCATGAAAAATATGCATGAAAAAATGATGGCCGCCGTTAATGAATCCAATCCCGATAAGGCCTTTGCAAAAGGTATGATCGCACACCATGAAGGGGCAATCGCAATGGCTGAGACCGAGCTCAAATACGGAAAAGATCCCGAAATGAGAAAGCTTGCGCAGGACATCATTAAAGCTCAGAAAGGTGAAATCGAGCAGATGAATAAATGGCTTGGCAGTCAAAAATAAAGATTGCAAAAAAGCCATAATAAGCGTAATTTTAATTCACTCCCGGGCACGGGAGCCTGTTAAACGTTAAATAATTAAAACCCGATTAATTTCGGGTTTTTTATATACTATACTCCGGTCCTTTGCTGTGGACCGGAATATATGCAGCTGCGATAATTTTTACACATTATCTCGTCATGGCAACAATATCGCTCAGGATCTCAACCAGCTCAATCCTTTCCTGCATTCCGTCATGATAGGTTGATCTTGAGATGATTCTTTCCGCTGTCATCCGGGGCCAGAATTTATCAAGCACATTATCGGGTTTCATTCCCACCGCCCGGCCAATTATTTTTTTAGCATCACAGGTGTCCGTAAACGTGACGGCTACACCGGTCATTTCTTCAATCAGATCCGGGCAGAGATAGTTCTCTATTTCACGTTTGCGCGTGGCGAAGAATACCTTACCGGCATCCTCCACTTCTTTTTTACGTTTCTGAATGGACAGAACCTGTGCAGGGTCTCCCCCAATATCGGAGTCCAGAAATACGCACCAGGGAAGCCCCAGATCGTTGGCCAGATTCAATGTCACCCAGTGTTTGACGCTGCCACACCCTCCTATGAGGACTGGCACTATTTTCACGTCCTCCAGAGAGGCTGGCAACATACCTGACTGTTTTAATGAACTGGCCGCATGCCTCAGGAAAGTGACATCCGACTTTCCCTCTACCAGAACTATCCCCTGCGCCCTTTCCATACCGGTCTCTGGCAGCACCCCCAGGCTTTCAGTGGCTTCCTTCAGCACAGCGTCATCCGGCATTTTTACTACGGGTTCACCCGCCTCATTTCGGGTGACATAACGTACGCCTTCGACAGGGATCAATCCGGCCAGCGCCGGGACATGGGTGGTGACGATAATCTGACGGTGCGGCTGGCCTGCCAGTGCCAGTAACGCTTTCATCAGCATCATCTGATAGTTCGGATGCTGTGACGTTTCAGGCTCCTCTATGGCATAAATCACATTTCTGGGCGTCCCCGCGACATGCTTCTCGGCCTCAGCCCGGAAAAAATTCAACAGGATAAGCCTCCTTATCCCGCTGCCGCGCTTATTGATGGGGATGCCATTTTCCCCGTCCAGGGTGAAACTGAAGGTCCACTTGGGTTTCTCCTTAAATCGTGGAGTCAGTTCACTGGCGAGTTCGGGGGCCATTTCACGTAATTTATCCAGCGTTCTCTGTGCGACATCCAGTACGCTGTCCTGGATCTCATTTTCCAGCGCTGTAATTTTGTCCTGCAGCGCAGCCTGAGCGTCTTTTACGGCCTGCTGTAAGGGGTTTTTAGCTTCTGAATCCCCGTCGCTGCTTTCCCTGTCGGCTTTGAAAATCGCATACGTGGGCAGCAAATCGAGGATCTTACCCCATAATGATTTTGTGTCGGTTCCAAACTCTTTATCGACATCCAGCAACATTTCAGAACAGGTATAGGGAGCGGCGGCTTCCCTGATGGCCTGACGCCATAACGATGCAGTGCGTTTATCCGCCACATTTTTTTCAGCTTCTTTTCCCACCGCCCTGAGCTCGGAAATTTTCATTGCCAGTAAGTTTCTCAGGGGCTCCTCTTCGGGATGGATGCAGCGGATGCAGGTCTGCTCCGGTTTTCCTGAGGTCGTTGCTTTAAACGTTTTGACGATTTCAAAATTGCCGTCTTCATTCAGCAGATGTTCTGAGGCGAGCGTGGTCTGCACCCTGTCGTCGATCATGATAAAATCGGGCAGGTCATCAAATTCACAGGCTATTTCAAAACGGCCGTCCCCTTCTCTTAGGCTGAAACAGTTCATGTCATTCTTGTCAGCCTTCATTCCTTCTGTTTCAAAAAAAATAGCCAGCGCTTCCAGAATCGTTGACTTCCCAAAGTCATTACGACCGACAATACCCGTCATGCTTTCATCAATAATGATTTCAGTAGAGTTTCTGTAGCCTCTGAAGTTTTTCAGTTTTAATTTTCTGAGCCGCATATGAAGTCCTGTGTGTAAGAAAGCGTTTTGCTGCAACCTGAATACAAAATATATTTTCAAATGCCTGCCAACATGCAGGGATAACCGTTATTCAGAATATCTTAACGACATTTCTGGATTATGATCTGGTCGCGCTTTCTGAACTTTACTGCTCCTCAAAACACCGGAAGCCAACTTGTGGTTCGATACATGGCTAAGTTAAAACTCCAGAATGATGGGTAATAATTTCAATGCTCATTATATTTTTTGGAACTGACTCATGGCTTTTATGACTTAAATGATAATAATACACATTCTTTGATATTAATTATGTCGTACGGACATTGATAAATTTAAAGGTAGATAGATTTTCATTTACGGATTATTTCCTAAATTCATCGATAATGTGATCGACATAAAATTTTCATTTAAGAGTGAAGAGATAATTTATGGTTGTCCGAAACAGCTCAAACTGGTGTATTTAACATAACAGAAGAAACGAAAGGCTTCATAGCAACCTGATACTTCAGGCCGCTAAGGGGTTAATATTGCTGCAGACAATTAGACCGGGAAGCGCATGGCGTCACCATTTCTCCCGCCTGGCTGGAAGTGAAGAATCATTGTGCAAAGCTCCGTATTCGGGCTTTGCATCTGACAATGGTTCCCTGGATGAAAGTACGATCTCCACTCCAAGGACGCTGAACACTCTAAACAAACGCTCAAAACCCACACTTGCAGGGTTGGCCTCCAGTCGGGCATAAGTTTGCTGTGTTACACCCAAACGTTCAGAAACATCTCTTTGCGTCAGTCCATTGGCTTTGCGAAAGCCGATTAAAACAGGACGCAACTGATTCAAGGTCTTCAAAGCGTATTGAGTGTTCATAAGTGATCTTCCGTATCGACGGGTTAACAAGCACAACGAATGGATTTACAGCAGATAAGCTGTAATACTCATTAACAGACTATAGGCTGTAATACGCCTCTTGCCAAGATTCGGCATCTTTCAAAAACAAGGCCGTGTTGAGTAAGCAGTACTGGTATCTAGCACCCCTGACCACTTTGCTTGAGAGTGACCCAGTGACATTTATCGTGATCGTAGGTCTTTTAGACGTTGTTGCTAACCGGCATCATACTCAGGTGGTAACCCCCAGGGATACTCGGGAAGTGATAATTTATTCCCGCCCTAATCAAAATATATAACCCTATCTTATTAGCTTTCTTAGTAGTTTATAAATGAAGTAAAAATTAGCGAAGAAGCTTTACATTAAAAAGTGAGCAAAAATTTTTACCATTGAACCGGCAAAATTTGCAATCTGCGGCTTTTAGCCTGAGAAAATCCACATTAACAGAATAATCATCAAGTCCAACAGAGGCATAACTTACGTCCTCGAATAAATCGGTAATAAATGAGTTGAAATTACAAAAATTAACCTCACTCAATATCCTGAACACCGCAGAAATATAACTACTATGCATTATCCTGACTTCAATAACCTTTAATAAACTAGAATGCGATTTACTTTTAAAGAGGTCAAAGAGAAAGTAAACCAGCTCATTTTTATTGTCAGAAATCCATTTTAAAATTTTATCCCTGGCACATGGCAATAAATACACTGGAGTTTTGAAAGGATTTGAAATGTCAACCACAAGGGAACAATAACCATGAGGATTTATTCCACTTATAATTAAGTCACTAAGTCCTTTCACTGCATCCAAATAGTTGTCAAAACAAACCTCATATAAACAGGTACTATGAGCTGCACATTTAGATTCAAACAACCATCTATGACGAAGATAACCAATGCCTTTAGAGTGTATATCTTCAATAATACATTTATGGCAGTAACGAATCTTTGAGATGTTTACCAATGGATATGAATTAGTTATGTGTAAATTATTTCGACAGGCATCTTCAACAGCGTTGAAATACCCGTAAACACCAGAAGATAACGACACTATATTGGAAGTTAGTATATAACCATTTCTTGTGGCAAGAATGTCATATATATCCTGCAAACTATGCAATTTGTACATATCAATCAGTTCGAGCCGAGGAAAGGCATCGTACCTTAGTTCACCATGCTTAGATATTATGTTCCTGCAATTGGATAAGTTATACATTATCTGTGAACGCAGAAGAAAACTGTGCCACAATTCATTTTCGTAAACCATATCACTCCCTCTTATTTAATTAGATTCTTTTTCCTGAGAAGTGTCATTGTCATTGGTAGTTTATCTCTGTATTTCAAAAGCCAGTTATGCCCCCCCAGTAAAGCATCCAGGCTTGTAAGTGACATCGGGTATTGCCCCTGAGATAAAACAACATTTATTAATGATGATGAGATTATATCTCTCTCGCTCCAGTCTACTCTTTTATTTCTATAACATCGTACTGCTTTAGGAAGACAGGAATTAAGCCAGCCATTTTCATGTTTATTTAGCCAAAAGAAACTAGCATAACAACTTTCCTTGACTAACTTTCGCGTTACAGAAATGGATTGATTATGTATAAATCTTAATATTTTCTGCTTATGACGCCGTCTTAAAGAATCTTTTTTACATTTTTTACGCCATGAGCATAAACCGTAACAAGATGAAATTACAGAGGATACAGTTCCTTCCGATAATGAGTTTTTCTCAGCTATGGATGCCAGACTAAACCCCCTTACAGCCATAGACTTGATAAGCAATTCAGTGAATATATTAATTTTTGTGTTTCGCTTAAACGCCCTCAGGTATTTTTTATAAATAAGTGTTTTAATGTAACATCTGCTGCGATTAAATTCTCTCCCAAGGTTGCTAACACTAGTATTATTTTCAGCCATATGAAAGCTGTATTCCTTATGACTTTTAAAGATTTCTTTCTTTTTATTAGGACGACTTCCTGCATACGTTGGCCAGCAAGTATTTAACAAACAATAACAAAGCAAAAGGTGCTTTGTGGGATGCTGACAACATTTATCTTTGAGTATAGGCTCCCAGTAGTGATAATCAGTAAGGGATGTCGGTAGAAGCTCCGATGAACCCTCCCCAAATAACTGGCACTTAGCATAAACATGTGCGTAAAATACATTTTTCTTCAGATTCCCGTCCAATGATAATAAATTTAACTTTTTAAGTACATCCATGTAATTTGGGTGACAAATTTCTTTTCTTCTGATTATATTTATGGACTCATAACAAAATTTAGCAAAATCGAAGTCTGTCTCATTGCTGAGTTGTTCTGTATACGAAACAGGAGGCATCAGTCCAATACGTATGTGCAGTGCAGAAGGGACATTGATGCTTTCAAGCACTACCTGGTGCCGATGGCAGGTTGTAACCCCATGAAGTTGATGCGCCAGATGCCAATAAGTAACACCATAATGAAAAGTATCTTCACGAGCGCAAACCGGGCAAAACTTCAATAGTGTCCGCTGTCCTAGTGAAAAATTACTAAGGCGGCACAATCGATTAAGCCTGGCAGGGGTCGTGTTGAAATCCATAATTTCATTACGACTGATTGGTAGTGCCCAGGCAAACAGAGGGAGTAAAGTCTGTTCATGCCAGAGCTGGTCTGCACTTTCGGATGTATGAAGAGAAATAGCCTTTAATCCTGAATTGAGAATTGGATGGACGCTCATATCAGGTTTGTGGAAAATGATCGTTAACAGAGAAGATGGGGACATACCGTACACGGTAGCTGTCCGACAAAACCGACTGAACAAGGATTCATCAGGTAAAACAGACAACATTCTCATTTACCCCACCTCTCTTTGACCGTTACGAACTGATGACCTCATTACAATTTATTAAGTGGATCTGTATTTATAAGCCCGCAACGCTGAAGAGCATCGTAGGTATTTTTCTTTTCAGCTGTTCTGGTGATAACAAGATCATGGTCAAGAGACAGTATTTTCTCGTCGAAATTGCGCATAACCTCGTCTATTTTTCTTACGAATTCCTTGTGCTGTGGCCTGTCTATATCTCCAGGGATCAAAGCTTTTAAGGGCTTCTCTGACATGAACTTAGCCGAAGCATCACTTTCATTAGATGCAGAGAGCCATTTGGCTTCCTCGTCTTCAGTCGCTGCCCCCGGGAGTAAAGTATCCTTATATTCCTCCGTATGGCTTACGAGTACCGGTACAGAGGCCGACAAGACTGCACCAGTTATGATTTCATTACCGCTACCGATAACCTTTAATTGTGCCCCCCGATAAATCATCTGAGCCAATCCAATGTTGCCTTTAGATAAAATGAATAATTTTTCGTTTAACTCATCATTTAATGGTGTTTCAACATTTGTCCATTGTAATGGCCATAAATAATGAATAAACGATTGCCAGTCTTGTGAGTCGTATCTGACATTTGAAATTTTCATATAACCACCAGACTCTGCCCGCCTGGCAATTCTCATTTTCTTTGTCAGAGTCTCGTCAAAAGGATGATTTCCACAAAAAACCATAGATACCCCCATCGAATCTACAATTTCATGTAAAAAATCAATCAACTTACTCTCACCTCCAGTTCTTGAAAATTTTAGCCTCTGCATTTCATCAATAACAAGGATACCTAAAAATGATGATTTTATTCTTTGCGCAATCTGGCGAGCCAGAGCACCATTTCTAATCTCTGGTGTAGTTCGTTCAATACCAATTGCATCATCTAATTTTTGTAAAATCTCTTCACAAAGGTCTCTCACACTTGAGTTGTATGGACAATTAATCTTTACCCATACGATTTGCTTACTGAAGCCGGGAAAAACGCCTTTATAGCTGCTGTGTTCTATAATCTGAGGGAAATGATCCATGACTTGCTCGATCATGGTAGTTTTTCCAGAACCACTCATTCCAACTATCGTAATGGTTTCAGCCTGGGATTTAAAATATCCACTTTCGGGTTCAATATCAGGACGCTCAGTCCCATAGTAATGAAGATATTGAATAGTTCCGCTTTTTAAAGGATTACGGGCTGCATAGCTTTCCCTAAGTGCCCGTAAAATCATTTTATAAGCCTGGATAAGATTGGTTTGAGGGCAACGGAATTTCTTTATACGTTCGACATACTGCTCTCTAACATTCGCCGGGGCAGTCCAGCGGATTTTTTCGTCAATTTCGGGAAAATAACTCATTTCCAGAAGTACTTCATCTTCCGTAAGCGCTTCAGGAAGTGCTTCAATTAAGGGGTTGCCACGATACTCAGGTAACTCCTGTTCTTTATATATCGCTGAAACGCTCCGTATAAGGTTCATTATTCTGCGTCCTCAGTCTTCTTCTTACCTTTTAACCATCTTTGTTTCTCCTCCCGGCCAGGCAAAAGCAGAACCTTACTGGATGACGGAAGTAGGGGTTCAGGTCTTCCATTAGCAACATCAGTTCGCCCTAATGAATCAAGTTCATTTTTCCTGTTCTTTTTAATATCTTTACCATGTACCCGTCGAGATTCGTATATTTCATTTAATCTTTCGTTACCTTTCTTGTTAAAATCATCTTTATTATTGATATTGCTGAGTGAATCCAGAGTAAATAAATTAATTTCTTTTTGAGTATCTACCCAATCAGCCATTACATCTGTATCAAGATGAGCTTTACCTTTAAATATATCTCTTTTCTTAAGCAGGTAATGCTTTTTGAAAATGCTATTTTTGTCAAATCTTACATATATATAATCTACGCAATTGTCATCTATTCTTGCTTCACAAGTGGTTCTTCCAAATACTCTGGCACCTGATGCAATGTCTGGATCACATTCATAAAAAAGATTATTGTACTGAATCCCACCGGCGGTAATGTTAGCGTTCACAGGGATCAACAATCGTGCGATCACTTCGTCGGCCCCAACGGCTCTTGCGCTGAATCTCCCGTGCTTTAAGCTTATCATCCAACTATTTTTTGGTGATATTACGAGATCATTTTCAATCAGTAAGGGATTGATATAAGCCAGTTCTTCATATGTTCTCTGATTATGTGCAAGTATCTCCCGAATCAGTAAAGACGTGACCTCCTGAATCGTTAAACAAGCCCTGGATTGCGGTGTTGGCTCTCCTTTAACAATCTTACCCCTTCGTGTTGTTCCAATAAGCCTATGAATAACTTCATCATTTAGAATACCGAAACAGCGTTCAACAATGCTTTTTCTGTCGCCTCTACCGACTGGCGCAAACTCAAGTTTTGTCAGGGGGGTCATCTTTTCCTGAGGTTTAAGACCAATCATCTCCCCGTTGTCACACATCAATGTTAATGGAATATGAGAACAAGGCCAATCATCATTAGTAATAGAGATTCCAAATAATCTACAATATTCTTTTTTTGGCATAAAGCAATTTGCTAACGCTTGTCGGGCAGCTCGCCATGAAGCATGGTATAAAGAAACATGAAGGCCAACAATCATTCTTGTTGCGCGATCCACCACTGTATAAATAGTTGGGCGCCCAATGACTTTTCGTCTGTTTAAACTCGAAATAAGATGTACATCAGCGACAGTTGAGTCTATTTCGAAAACATCACCCGGTAAAACAGTTGTATTAGCCGCACTACCTAAAAGCGCCCGCATTTTGAGGTCTATTTCTTTTTTCGTGTTCTTCTTCTTTATCGAGAAATCTTTAGTGAAGAGTTTTTTATTCCAGTATGAAAATTGTTTTAAAGAAGGAACATATGGAGCTCTATTTTCTAAGTTCGCTGTTTTAATTTCATCCCTAAAATACAAATCAATATGTCTCTCTAATGTTTTCTTTATCGTATCTCCGTTAACTTTATAATGATACATAATGAGAGATTTTCTAATATTATTTATATCTCTTTCATTAAGAATGAAAACACGTGAACGTTCATTAGGTAATGCTCTGTTTTTCTTGGAATTCCCAAGTTTAATTTCATGTTTGATTCTACTTTTCCCAGCGGCACCACAGTTCGAGAATGCGGGTAGTAATGCATAAACATCCTGCCCATGTCGCCAGTACAACGCCAGAAGCGTTCTGATAGTATATTGTGATATTTTTTTATTTCTGGAGTAGTCCATTAAAAGGTGAGACTTTTTATGTAATGCATAGTCGAACAGAAACATTCTGTCATCTACAAGATCTTTAATGATATTGTAATTTTCATCTCGCCTTCCCCTGTCTTCATCTGTTATTTCTTTCTCATCTACTAACATATATGAAGGGTATATATAATCTTTACAAGTTATGCTATTTGATTCAATATAATATTTAAACAATGAAAATGAGAAAGGAATTGGCTTACCCGTTCTTTCTGATTTTATTTTAAACAAAATTAACAAATCAACCTTTTTGTCAAAATCCAAAACACGATAAAGCCCCTCTGCAAGCAAATCAGTGCCTTGAGAGAGCCAGACTGAATTTCTAATAATATCCATTTGCGTTCAGTCCTATATAGTGGCCATTGGATATTATCTTTATCAGACCGGTTTCGAGTATTGGATATGATAAATCAATTTTTATCATTTTTAATCCAATCATTGCCTGCAATAACATCATCGCTTCTTGTGCATCTACCCCAATGATTGATGAAATCATTGCACGTAGTCCCACTATGGGATAAACATCTGGTTTAAGCTTCCATAGGATTTTATCAAGAGGATATTTATCATAAAATACAGAACCATCTCTTAATACAGAAGTAACCCAACAAATATTTTTACCGACGACGTTATTGAGTTCCGAGCCAACATAAATTTGAAACTCAACATCAATCAACTGCCAAAACATCCTCTCTATTTCAAGTTTTTGGGCTTCGCGTTCAGGTATGCTCTCGTTTTGTTTTACTGCTACAGCTTTGTATCGAAGTCCGCCTTCAGGAGTTCTCAAGGTCAGTAAAAAATCGGTTGTCATAACATTCAGAACTTCGACAGGTACTCCTCTTACTCCCCTCACCATAGGATGTTGAAAATGTAGATGATTTGCTATTTGTTGGGTAAGCCGGAGAGGAAAGAGTGGGAATTGTTCCCGGATATCAATCACCGAGTCATTAAACTCAGCCAGATAGAAAAAGTTACTTTCGACAGAAGAAAGGAGATGATGGTTTCGAAACGTCTTAAGGCCAAAGACTATCGAACGGTTTCCACGGGATTTAACGTCCTGAGCTCTAAGCCAGGGCTGATAACTTTGGCCATAGCCCACTCCTATGCCGTCACCTAGCGCATTTTCATAATCCAAATAGGATTTGAGACGCCTACCCCTACCCATGATCGTACCCAAAAAACGACATTGATACGTACCTATATGTGCATTTTATAGTCTCCAACCCTATAACCACACATTCAGTAAGTATACAACATTAGCGTCGTTTTTTGAGAATGGTTACAACTTTAGTGCTTTGTGTACAACTTTATTGTCTTCGGACATCAGCGAGTGCCTGCGCGCATGCCCAGGCACTGGCCCACGCCCACTGGAAGTTATACCCGCCGAGCCAGCCGGTCACGTCCATCACTTCACCAATGAAATAAAGACCCGGCACGTTGCGGGCTTCCATCGTGCGGGATGAGAGTTCGTTTGTATCCACGCCGCCCAGCGTCACTTCCGCCGTGCGGTAGCCTTCGGTGCCGTTTGGCTGCACGCGCCAGTTCGTCAGCGTCTCCACCAGCGTGTCCTGCTCGCGGCTGTTGAGCTGCTTAAGCGCAACATCCGGAATTTGCCCTAACACCTGCAAGCACTCCACGAGACGCTTCGGCAGCTGCATCGCCAGGGTATTTTTCAGGCTTTGATTCGGGTGCGCGGCGCGTTGCTCATTGAGGAAGGCGTCCAGATCGCAGTCCGGCACCAGGTTTACGGAGACAAACTCCCCCGGCTGCCAGTAGCTGGAGATCTGCAATACCGCTGGCCCCGAGAGACCGCGATGGGTAAAGAGCAGGTTTTCGCGGAACACCGTGCCGTCTTCGGCCGTAATGACCGACGGCACAGACACGCCGGAGAGCGTCTGAAGCTGTTCCAGCAGCGGCTTATGCAGCGTGAACGGCACCAGCCCGGCGCGCGTGGGTAATACTTTCAGGCCAAACTGCTCGGCGATTTTGTAGCCGAACGGTGAGGCACCCAGCCCCGGCATCGAGAGGCCGCCGCTGGCGATCACCAGGTTATCGGCGCTGACGGTTTCGCCGTTGAGTTGCAGCGTGTACCCTTGCTCGTTACGGGCGACGTCCAGCACTTCAGTGCGCAGGCGCATGACTACGCCGCCTTTCTCGCACTCGGCCACCAGCATATCCACGATTTGCTGGGCGGAGTCGTCGCAGAACAGCTGTCCCAGCGTCTTCTCATGCCACGCGATACCGTGTTTACCCACCAGTTCGATGAAATCCCACTGCGTGTAGCGCGCCAGCGCAGATTTACAAAAATGACGGTTCTGGCTCAAATAGGCCGCAGGCTCGACATAAAGATTAGTGAAATTGCAGCGCCCGCCACCGGACATCAGGATCTTGCGGCCAGGCTTTTTTCCGTTATCCAGCAGCAGCACACGACGACCCGCTTGTCCGGCCATTGCCGCACAAAACATACCCGCCGCACCGGCGCCAATTACTACGGCATCAAACCTTTCCACGTCAAAATCCTCTTCGTTAACTGCCGCGGATTGTAAAGTTTCCTCAGTGGTCGCACCAGCGTAAAAAGATATTACAAAGCCATTTCATTGATATTTAAAGATTATCTATTCAGGCACATTTCTCAAATCAGGTGGTATGTCAAAAAAAGTCTATATTTCACTTTGCCCGTTGCGCATTTGTCCTGGATAATGCGCCGCGTTCATGTCCTCAAAATGGCGTAACGTCCTATGCTACATTTGTTTGCCGGCCTGGATTTACATACCGGGCTTTTATTATTGCTTGCTCTGGTTTTTGTGCTGTTTTACGAAGCGATCAATGGCTTCCACGACACTGCAAACGCAGTTGCAACGGTTATCTACACTCGCGCAATGCGATCGCAGCTTGCGGTCGTTATGGCGGCGGTATTTAACTTTTTTGGTGTCCTCCTGGGCGGACTGAGCGTTGCCTATGCCATTGTGCATATGCTGCCAACGGATCTGCTGCTTAACGTGAGTTCCGGTCATGGCCTGGCCATGGTGTTCTCAATGCTGCTTGCTGCGATTATCTGGAACCTCGGTACCTGGTATTTCGGCCTGCCGGCATCCAGCTCTCACACCCTTATCGGCGCGATTATCGGTATCGGTTTAACTAACGCCCTGATGACCGGTACATCGGTTGTTGATGCGCTGAACCTTCCTAAAGTACTGGGTATTTTCGGCTCTCTGATCATCTCCCCTATCGTCGGTCTGGTGGTAGCAGGTGGATTGATTTTCATCCTGCGTCGCTACTGGAGCAACACGAAGAAACGTGCACGTATCCACCTGACGCCAGCAGAGCGTGAGAAGAAAGACGGCAAGAAAAAGCCACCGTTCTGGACGCGTATCGCGCTGATCATTTCCGCTATCGGTGTCGCCTTCTCTCATGGCGCGAACGATGGTCAGAAAGGTATCGGTCTGGTGATGCTGGTTCTGATTGGCGTCGCACCGGCAGGCTTCGTGGTTAACATGAACGCCTCTGGCTATGAGATCACCCGTACCCGTGATGCGGTAAACAACGTTGAGACTTACTTCCAGCAGCATCCTGATTTGCTGAAGAAAGCGACCGGCGTAGACCAGTTGATCCCTTCTCCTGACTCTGGCGCACTGACTGCACCGGGCGAGTTCCATTGCCACCCGGCAAACGCGATTAACGCGCTGGAACGTGCGAAAGGCATGCTGGCCGATATCGAAAGCTACGACAAACTGGCTGTAGAACAGCGTGGTCAGCTGCGTCGTATCATGCTCTGTATCTCCGACGTGACCGATAAAGTCGCGAAGCTGCCAGAGGTCAATGCTGACGATAAGCGTCTGCTGAAGAAACTGAAAGGCGATATGCTCAACACCATTGAGTACGCGCCAATCTGGATCATCATGGCGGTCGCGTTGGCGCTGGGTATCGGTACGATGATTGGCTGGCGTCGTGTGGCGACCACCATCGGTGAGAAGATCGGTAAGAAAGGCATGACCTATGCTCAGGGCATGTCCGCGCAGATGACGGCGGCAGTGTCTATCGGTCTGGCGAGCTACACCGGTATGCCAGTCTCCACCACCCACGTACTCTCTTCGTCCGTGGCAGGTACCATGATTGTTGACGGCGGCGGTTTGCAGCGTAAAACCGTGACCAACATTCTGATGGCCTGGGTGTTCACCCTCCCGGCGTCCATCCTGCTGTCTGGCGGTCTGTACTGGATTTCGCTGAAGCTAATTTAATCGGCTGAAGGCGGCAAAAAAGCGGGTCAGGAAACTGGCCCGCTTTTTTTATGCTCAGTGCCATATCATCAGCGCAATCATACTCACCACAACCAGACCACACAGGGCGCTGGTCAAAATGAACTGACGACGCAGGCGCTCGCAGCGACGGATAAACTCTTCATCGTGGTGATCGCGGTAGCGCTGGTAGTAGATATACCCCACCAGACGCATCTGCTTGCTGGGCTGTCCGTGCGAGGTGAAGAACCCTCCACCGTCCACATATTGATAAAGCAACGGATCGCAACCACGAAGTACCACTAACAGCGCACGTAACGATGAGAAGTAGCGCGCCATATTCACTATGCAAACCACGCATAACGCCCAAAACAATGCGACGGTGCTAATCATACATCCTCCCCGGCGTCCACCCACGAAGCAAGGCTCCTGAGCTACCGCACCCCAATGCCCTGACAGACAGTTCAGTGAAAGAATGACTAAAAGTCGATCCGGTTCGCGTTTTAATATCCGAACGGCTCATTAAATAGTGTAGGAGATCCGTTAATTTTTTTGCCACAAGGTTAATCGTTATCAACACCAAAGCTTGAAAAATATGTTTAACTGGGCCGTAATGAAAGCATCAGACGACGGCTTTCCCATTTAGTCATCGATAACTTAAGGAAGGAGTAACACTATGGCTTACAAACACATTCTTATCGCGGTAGACCTCTCCCCGGAGAGTAAAGTGCTGGTTGATAAAGCAGTATCCATGGCACGTCCCTACAACGCGAAAGTTTCGCTGATTCATGTTGATGTGAATTACTCCGACCTCTACACCGGTCTGATCGACGTGAATCTCGGCGATATGCAGAAACGCATCTCCGAAGAGACTCACCACGCGCTGAGCGAGCTTTCTACCAACGCGGGCTATCCAATCACTGAAACCTTAAGCGGTAGCGGCGATCTGGGCCAGGTGCTGGTTGATGCGATTAAGAAATACGATATGGACCTGGTGGTATGCGGTCACCATCAGGACTTCTGGAGCAAACTGATGTCTTCCGCACGTCAGCTGATTAACACCGTACACGTGGATATGCTGATTGTTCCACTGCGTGACGAAGAAGACGAGTAAGTGCAAAAAAGCCCGGCGGCGCTAACGCATACCGGGCCTACAAGCGGCACTGAATGTAGGCCGGGTAAGGCGAAGCCGCCACCCGGCTTTTTTTTATTCCGGCGTACCTGAATAGATATCAAAGCGATGCCCTTTGGTGGTCACCGCGTTAGTGGTCGCAACGTCCGCCAGCGGCGGCGCATAGTCAGGACGTTTCACCACCACCCGCTTCGTCGCCAGTTGACGAGCCGGCCCCAGCAGGCCATCGGCATCTAAATCTGGCCCCACCAGCGACTGAAACACCCGCATCTCTTTCTTCACCAGCGCGCTTTTCTGCTTATGCGGGAACATGGGGTCGAGATAGACCACCTGCGGGCGCGGGGTGATATCGGTCAGCGCTGTCAGGCTGGAGGCATGAATAAGTTGCAAACGTTCCTGTAACCACGAGCCGATTTCCAGGTCCGCATAGCCTCGCGTCAGCCCGTCGTCGAGCAGCGCGGCGACAACCGGATTACGCTCCAGCATCCGCACACGGCAGCCCACCGAGGCCAGCACAAACGCATCGCGCCCCAGCCCCGCCGTGGCGTCCACCACGTCCGGAAGATAGCTCCCTTTAATGCCAACCGCCTTGGCCACCGCTTCGCCGCGACCGCCGCCGAACTTACGCCGGTGCGCCATCGCGCCGCCGACAAAATCGACAAAAATCCCGCCAAGCTTTGGCTCATCGCGCTTGCGCAGCTCCAGATGTTCCGGCGTCATCACCAGCGCCATCAGGTTCTCTTCATCATGTTCCAGCTCCCAGCGGGCCGCCAGAACAGATAAGGCGCCGTCACCGGCGCCTGTTTCATCTACTAAGCAGATCTTCACGTAGCAATCAGCCTTTGATTCCGTAATGCTCCAGCATCGCATCCAGCTGCGGCTCACGGCCACGAAAGCGTTTGAACAGCTCCATAGGCTCTTCTGAACCGCCGCGGGTCAGGATGTTGTCGAGGAACGACTGACCGGTTTCGCGGTTGAAAATCCCCTCTTCTTCGAAGCGCGAGAAGGCATCCGCCGCCAGCACGTCGGCCCACAGGTAGCTGTAGTAGCCTGCGGCGTACCCGCCTGCGAAGATATGGCTGAACGCGTGCGGGAAGCGTCCCCAGGTCGGGCCTGGAATGACGGCAACCTGCTTTTTAATCTCAGCCAGGGTTTCGAGGATTTTCGCCCCCTGCTCCGGGCTGAACTCGGCGTGCAGGCGGAAGTCGAACAGGCCGAACTCCAGCTGACGCAGGATAAACATCGCCGCCTGGTAGTTTTTCGCCGCCAGCATTTTATCCAGCAGTTCTTTCGGCAGCGGTTCGCCCGTTTCGTAATGACCAGAGATAAACGCCAGCGCGTCCGGCTCCCAGCACCAGTTCTCCATAAACTGGCTTGGCAGCTCGACCGCATCCCATGGCACACCGCTAATACCGGCGACACCAGCGGTTTCGATGCGGGTCAGCATATGGTGCAGGCCGTGACCGAACTCGTGGAACAGGGTGATCACTTCATCGTGGGTAAACAGCGCAGGTTTGCCGCTCACCGGACGGTTGAAGTTACAGGTCAGGTAGGCGACAGGTTTTTGCAGGGTACCATCCGCTTTACGCATCTGGCCCACGCAGTCGTCCATCCACGCCCCGCCGCGCTTGTTCTCACGCGCGTAGAGATCGAGATAGAAGCTGCCGCGCAGCTCGTTGTTCTCGTCATACAGCTCGAAGAAGCGCACGTCCGGATGCCAGACCTCGATGTCGGTACGCTCTTTCGCGGTAATGCCGTAGATGCGCTTCACTACCTCGAACAGACCGTTGACGGCTTTGTTTTCCGGGAAGTACGGACGCAGTTGTTCGTCGCTGATGCTGTAGAGGTGCTGTTTCTGTTTTTCGCTGTAGTATGCGATATCCCACGGCTGAAGCTCGTCCACGCCGAACTCCGCTTTCGCAAAGGCGCGCAGCTGAGCTAACTCTTTTTCACCCTGAGGACGGGCGCGTTTCGCCAGATCGGTCAGGAAGTCGAGTACCTGCTGTGGGTTCTCGGCCATTTTGGTGGCGAGGGATTTATCCGCGTAGCTGTCGAAGCCCAGCAGCTGTGCCAGCTCGTGGCGCAGGGCGAGGATCTCCGCCATCACCGGGCTGTTATCCCACTTACCGGCATTCGGTCCCTGATCGGAGGCGCGGGTGCTGTAGGCCCGATACATCTCTTCGCGCAGGGCCTGGTTGTCGCAGTAGGTCATCACTGGCAGATAGCTTGGGATATCCAGCGTTAACAGGAAGCCTTCCTGCTCTTTCGCTTCGGCCTGGGCTTTTGCCGCCGCCAGCGCACTTTCCGGCATACCGGCCAGTTCGGATTCATCGGTAATCAGCTTCGTCCAGCCCATGGTGGCGTCGAGGACGTTGTTGCTGTACTGGTTGCCCAGCTCGGACAGGCGCGCGGCGATTTCACCGTAGCGGGTCTGCTTCTCTTTTGGCAGGCCAATCCCGGACAGCTCAAAATCACGCAGGGCGTTATCGACCGATTTTTTCTGGGCGGTATTCAGCTCGGCGTAGTGATCGCCGTCGCGCAGGTCGCGGTAGGCTTTGTAAAGCCCTTCGTGCTGGCCGACCCAGGTGCTGTACTCAGAGAGCAGCGGCAGGGTTTGCTCGTAGGCTTCGCGCAGCTCCGGGCTGTTTTTTACCGAGTTCAGGTGGCTCACCGGGGAGAAGATGCGCCCCAGCACGTCGTCCACTTCGGCCAGCGGCTGACACAGATTTTCCCAGGTGTACGGCCCGCCCTGCGCGACCACGCTTTCTACCGCCGCGCGGCAGTTTTCCAGCGACTGGGTAACGGCTGGAACCACATGCTCAGGGAGGATTTTAGAAAACGGTGGCAACGAAAAAGGCGTCAGTAATGGATTGGTCATAAACGCTGTCCTGTTGAAATAGATGAATGAAGCGCGCATCCGGCGCTGTGCATATTGTTTTCTGTAATGGGGTTAAGTGTAGAGGATTTCAATGCCGGAGGTTGTCGAAAAACGCCCTGTGGCGCTGCGCTTACCGGGCCTACGGGTAATCTGTGCCGTTCTGCTGTAAACTGTGGCAAATCGTCAATTCAGCGGAAAATCATTACCCATGCTCAGTTATCGCCACAGCTTCCACGCTGGCAACCACGCCGACGTCCTTAAACACACCGTTCAGAGCCTGATCATTGAAGCGCTTAAAGAGAAAGACAAGCCGTTTCTCTACCTGGACACCCACGCGGGGGCGGGCCGTTATCAGCTGAGCGGCGAACATGCCGAGCGTACCGGTGAATATCTGGAAGGCATCGCCCGTATCTGGCAGCAGGACGATCTGCCTGCCGAACTGGAGCCGTACATCGGCGTGGTGAATCATTTCAACCGCAACGGCCAGCTGCGCTATTACCCTGGCTCTCCGCTGATTGCCCGCCAGCTGCTGCGCGAGCAGGACAGCCTCCAGTTGACCGAGCTGCACCCAAGCGACTTCCCGCTGCTGCGCGCTGAGTTTCAGAAAGATAACCGCGCCCGCGTGGACAAAGCCGATGGCTACCAGCAGCTAAAAGCCAAACTACCGCCGGTTTCGCGTCGCGGCCTGGTGCTGATCGACCCGCCGTACGAAATCAAAACCGACTATCAGGCGGTGGTGACCGGTATCAACGAAGGTTACAAACGCTTTGCGACCGGAACCTATGCCCTGTGGTATCCGGTAGTGCTACGCGCGCAAATTAAGCGCATGATCAAGGATCTGGAGGCGACCGGCATCCGCAAAATCCTGCAGATTGAGCTGGCGGTGCGGCCCGACAGCGACCAGCGCGGCATGACCGCGTCCGGCATGATTGTGATTAACCCGCCGTGGAAGCTCGAAGCGCAGATGAACAACGTGCTGCCGTGGCTGCACAAAACGCTGGTGCCAGCCGGTACGGGCCACGCCACCGTAAGCTGGATCGTGCCGGAGTAATCGCAGCCATCGGTGGAACCTATTGATTTCAGGTATACAATCGCGGCAATTCACGATTAAGGACAAAAGCTATGACTAAGCATTATGACTACATCGCAATCGGCGGCGGCAGCGGCGGCATCGCCTCCATCAACCGTGCGGCCATGTACGGCCAGAAGTGTGCGCTGATTGAAGCCAAAGAACTCGGCGGCACCTGCGTAAACGTGGGTTGTGTACCGAAGAAAGTGATGTGGCATGCCGCGCAAATCCGTGAAGCTATCCATATGTATGGCCCGGACTACGGCTTTGACACCACCATCAACCACTTCGACTGGGATAAGCTGATCGCCAGCCGTACCGCCTATATCGACCGTATTCACACCTCGTACGATAACGTGCTGGGCAAGAATAACGTCGACGTGATCCGCGGCTTCGCCCGTTTCGTGGATGCGAAGACGATCGAAGTGAACGGCGAGACGATCACCGCCGATCACATCCTGATCGCCACCGGTGGCCGTCCGAGCCATCCGAACATTCCGGGCGCGGAATACGGCATCGACTCCGACGGGTTCTTCGAGCTGCCTGCTCTGCCAGAGCGCGTTGCCATTGTAGGCGCGGGTTACATCGCGGTTGAGCTTGCTGGCGTGATTAACGGCCTTGGGGCGGAAGCGCACCTGTTTGTGCGTAAACACGCGCCGCTGCGTAGCTTTGATCCGCTAATCGTCGACACGCTGGTCGAGGTGATGAACGCCGAAGGCCCAACCCTGCACACCAACGCCGTGCCAAAAGCGGTGGTTAAAAATGCGGACGGTAGCCTGACCCTGGAGCTGGAAGGTGGCCGCAGCCAGACCGTTGATTGCCTGATCTGGGCGATTGGTCGTGAACCGGCCACCGACAACTTCAACCTGGCCGCAACCGGGGTGAAAACCAATGAAAAAGGCTACATCGTCGTTGATAAGTTCCAGAACACCAGTGTACCGGGCATTTATGCCGTTGGTGATAACACAGGTGCCGTAGAACTGACGCCGGTTGCCGTGGCCGCGGGGCGTCGTCTTTCCGAGCGTCTGTTTAACAACAAGCCGGACGAACATCTGGATTACAGCAACATCCCGACCGTGGTCTTCAGCCACCCGCCAATCGGCACCGTCGGCTTAACCGAGCCGCAGGCGCGCGAGCAGTACGGCGACGATCAGGTGAAAGTGTATAAATCGGCGTTTACCGCGATGTATACCGCGGTCACCTCGCACCGTCAGCCGTGCCGCATGAAGCTGGTCTGTGTGGGCCCGGACGAGAAGATCGTTGGCATCCACGGCATAGGCTTTGGCATGGACGAGATCCTGCAGGGCTTCGCAGTGGCGCTGAAGATGGGCGCAACGAAAAAAGACTTCGATAACACCGTGGCGATCCACCCCACTGCGGCAGAAGAGTTTGTAACAATGCGTTGATATTGATGCCCCTCTTCAAAGGGGCATTTTTTTAACATTCATAAATCGTTGCAAAACGAATGCTCCGAAAATCGTGATCTACCGCACATATCCCTCCACATCCACCGAAGCGAATGTCTACGCTTATAAGACGCCCGGAAAAACCTGTCTTTTAGAACACACAACCGGAGGTCCTTATCACCATGTTCAACCAGAAACTACAGGCTACCGAGAACATCGAGTTCGAGATTGCAGAAGAGCTGCGCTACGAGACCGATCCCTGCGAGTTGAAACTGGATGAAATGATTGAGGCGGAGCCGGAACCCGAAATGATCGAGGGGCTACCTGCCTCCGATGCCCTGACGCCTGCCGATCGTTATCTTGAACTGTTCGAACATGTGCAGTCGACACGGCTGTTTGCGGACAGCAAAACTTTCCCAGACTGCGCGCCGAAAATGGACCCGCTGGATATCCTGATCCGCTACCGTAAAGTGCGTCGTCATCGGGATTTTGACCTGGCGCGCTTTGTGGAGAATCACTTCTGGCTGCCGGAGGACTACAGTAAAGAGTATGTCTCTGATCCCGGCTTCTCCCTGAAAGAACACATTGATAACCTGTGGCCGGTGCTGACGCGCGAGCCGCAGGATCATATCCCGTGGTCGTCGCTGCTGGCGCTGCCGCAGGCCTATATTGTGCCCGGCGGGCGATTCAGCGAGACCTACTACTGGGATTCTTATTTCTCCATGCTGGGGCTGGCAGAAAGCGGTCGTAACGATCTGCTGAAATGCATGGCCGATAACTTCGCCTGGCTGATTGAGCGCTACGGACATATCCCGAACGGCAACCGCACCTACTACCTCAGCCGCTCCCAGCCGCCGGTTTTTGCCCTGATGGTGGAGCTGTTTGAAGAGGACGGCGTGCGCGGGGCGAAGCGCTATCTTGAGCATCTCAAGATGGAGTACGCCTTCTGGATGGACGGGGCGGAATCGCTGCTGCTCAACCAGGCCTATCGCAGTGCGGTGCGCATGCCGGATGGCTCATTGCTCAACCGCTACTGGGACGATCGTGATACGCCACGGGATGAATCCTGGATTGAGGACGTTGAAACCGCCCGTCATTCCGGTCGTCCGCCGAACGAGGTGTATCGCGACCTGCGCGCCGGGGCAGCCTCAGGATGGGATTACTCGTCCCGCTGGCTGCGCGATCCTGCGCGGCTGGCCAGCATCCGTACGACGCAATTTATCCCCATCGATTTGAACGCATTCCTGTTCAAACTGGAGAGCGCTATCGCCAATATCTCAGCATCGAAAGGGGATAAAGAGACGGCTGAACTATTCCGCCAGAAAGCCAGCGACCGGCGCGCGGCGGTGAACCGCTATCTGTGGGACGAAGAGAACGGCTGTTATCGTGATTACGACTGGCGCCGTGAAGCCCTGGCGCTGTTCTCTGCGGCCAGCATTGTGCCGCTGTATGTGGGCATGGCGACCCATGAGCAGGCTGAACGGCTGTCCGATGCCGTTAAAGCCCGTCTGCTCACGCCGGGCGGTATTCTCGCCACCGAATATGAAACAGGTGAGCAGTGGGATAAGCCGAACGGCTGGGCACCGCTACAATGGATGGCGATCCAGGGGTTCAAGCAGTACGGCAACGATTCGCTGGGGGATGAGATCGCCTGGAGCTGGCTGCACACGGTAAACCATTACTACAAAACCCATCATAAGCTGATTGAGAAGTACCACATCGCCAGCAGCACGCCACGCGAAGGTGGCGGGGGTGAGTATCCGTTGCAGGATGGCTTCGGCTGGACGAATGGGGTGGTGCGGCGGTTGATTGGGTTATATGGTGAACCTTGACGTTGCCCTAACCCTCTCCCCTGAGGGGAGAGGGAAAAGTTAACGAATCACCTCATAAATGGCAGTCTGGATGGACTGCCATTTTTTTGTACTGGCATCGGGCTGCGTCTTCGCGCGGCGCGTTGCCATATCGGCGTCGTGCTGCTGACGTTTCACTACCGCGGGGACGGTACAGAATGCTTTCAGGTACTGCTTACGCATAGACGTCAGCGATTCGCCGTTCGCCATCGCATGGCTAAGCGTATTAATAAAGCGTCGGCAGGGCTTTTGCTCTGTCATTTGCAGGCGGTAGCGCAACATTACTTCCAGCACATCGTCGTAGCCTGCCGACAACGCCTCCTCCGTCCATGACATTTTCCAGTCCATCCCGCCCTGCAAAAACAGGAGCGCCACCCGGGTATCGTTGCGGCTAATCGCTGAACGGAAGTTGTTTTCATCCCAGGTGACACCCATCCGCGTCAGCGTTTCTCGCGAGGAAGGCGTTTCGCGCATCTCCTGCACCGGTGCGGGAGATGCCGTACTGGCCACAGCCGGCTGCGGTTTACTGCTGGTCACCAGCCAGAATCCCCCCACGACAATCGCGATAACCATCACGCCAACCGCTCCCCACAGCACGCCGGAAATCAGCTGTTCGCGCTGCTCTGGCGTACGCGCGGCGCGCTGAGTCGGTTTCTCTATACTGTCACGCACTTCAAACAGATCGCCGCCTGTTGTGCGGTCTATTTTTTGCGCCTTTTCCCAGAATGCATGCAGCTCGCTTTCATCCACCGCCATCAGCGCCGCCGGGTTAACGCGTGTCCGCCCTTCCTCAAACGCGCGCTGAACGGAGCGGGTGATCTGCGTGTAATAGCTGTCGAGCAGCTGGATTTGCGCCCCGCTCAACGGCTGCTGCACGGTGATGCTGTTGCGGATTTGACGGATATCTTCGAGGAAGGTTTGCAGGGTTTTGCGGGGTTCTACCAGCAGCGTCAGCATGTCCGGGGCGTTAAACAGCGACGCGTAGTAGCGGCTAAATTCTTTCTTATCCACCAGCAGCTGGGCCAGCTCACTAAATAACATGCCGCTCAGAACATCATTAATTTCACCGTTTTTCAGCCAGCGACGCACACGTTCAGCATTAAACAAGGTCTTAAGATGATTATTCAGCCGCACCGGATCGGGCCATGCCTGCTGTATCAATCCTTTTATCATCAGCTCAATGGCACGCACCTGTTTCTGCGCCTGGAGCTGGCTCGCCTTGTCTGGCACCCTCCCGGTATCGTAGGTCAGAAGGGGCTGTTGCAGACGCAGATATTCAAGGGATGTGACGAAGCGCATCGCCGCAATCAGCTGGTTTTCGCTGACATCCTGCCCGCTTTCATACTGGGGAACGCGCTGCTGAAGCAAGCGTAATTGCAGCGTAAAGGCCGTCATTTCCGCATCATTCAGGTTCAGCTTTCTGGCTACGGCACCCCACCCGCCCAGCCCCAGGCGGGCGCTATCCAGTTGTTCCAGAAACCAGCGTGGATCTTTTCCTTCAGAAACATGTACATTCAACAGAAGTAAGATTTCAACAGACGCCTGGCGGATCGCCGCCAGACAGTGTTCAAACTGTTCGCGGGTATGATGCGATGAGCTAATCATCATTGTTTTCCTTGAGAGACAATGAGTACCGCCAAAGCGGCATTAAAAGTCGTTTTTCTTTTTATTTATAGGAGGTTAAACATACCTGACTTTCTGTTGAAATAAAGTGACAACCCTATAATCATTTGCAATGTCTCCGGAGGATCGTCATGCCCGCCTTAACCACCGCGCGTCTCACCTGCTTGCCGCTGCAAGAGCAAGACTGGCCCTTTTTTCTGTCGCTACAGCAAAATCCTGACGTGATGCGTTTTGTCGCCCCTGCGCGTAGCGAGGCTGACATTCGGGAGGCCTTTGTGTCTCGTCTGTTGCCGTGGGCACCGGGCAGCTCGCACTGGCTCTGCCTTGTGGTGCGTGAGACGGCCAGCCAGACGCCGCTGGGCGTAACCGGCTATGTGCACCGGGAAGCAGATTGTGCCGAAGTCGGTTTTCTCTTTGCGCCCTCTGCGCAGGGGAAAGGTTACGGCTTTGAATCTCTGCGGGCGGTGTGTGATTTCGCGCTGACCCAGGGCAATATCCGTCGGCTCACCGCGACCGTGACGGCGGGAAATATCGCATCAAGGCGACTGCTGGAAAAAACAGGTTTTCAGCTGGAAGGTGAGTTGCGCGAGAGTTATTTCCTTTCAGGGCAATGGCATAACGACTGGCTATTCGGTTTACTGAAAAAGGAATATCTGTTCAGTAAAACCTGATCAACGGCCATTTGGCGGATATTCCCCGGGCTGTTTTCCCTTTATAGTTCCGCCATAAAGAGGAAACGCTTATGACGGGTTATGCAATGCAGATATCTTCTGCTGCAATCGCATTAATTAAAAAACAGCAGGGTCTTTCCCTGGAGAAATACCGTGACGAAAAGGGAATATGGGTTATAGGTTACGGTCACGTGATTCGCCAGTGGGAAAAATTTAACGGCCTCATCACGCCGACTGAGGCGGAGAATTTGCTTTTCAATGATATTCATTTATGTGAGTCGCTGCTGCGGGAAATGAACAAACGCCCATTAACCCAACAGCAGCATGATGCACTGGTATTAACGCTCTTCAGTTTTGGGGAAGATTCCCCTCTGCCAGAGAAGATCCTTCAGGCCGTCGCCCGGGTATAGTACATCGCGGCCTGCGTCCGGTTTTTGACATCAAGACGACGGAAAAGCGTCTCAAGATGGGCTTTTACCGTTGCCGCACTGATATTGAGATTACGACCTATCTCTTTATTTGACTCTCCGGCCGCCAGTAATTTCAATACCTCACGCTGGCGCTCACTTAACAATGACAGCTCATCATGAGAGGAGTGCTGGTTCATCCACTCGCCGGGAAAACAGACCATCCCTCGCGATACAGAATCCAGCACGGCGGAAAAGCGTTCGGGATTCGCATTACGAGGGATTATTGCTACCACGTTGCGCTGTAGCATTTGCTCAACCCAGCGAGGCTCTTTTTTCGTTAACACCAGCACCACGCGCGCTGTTGGAAAACGATTCATAATCTCTTCCGGTAAAGCCACACCGTTATCATGAATTAAATACCCATCTATCATGACGATAGCGGAAGGTGACGCGGATAAGTGTGCCCATAATTCATCAGTCTGACGAGTTCCTGTCAAATCTATTTCCGGAATTAATTTCTGCAAACTGCACTTCGCTCCATGAATAAATAATGACTGCCTGTCAAACATGATTACTCGCATCGTATTACTCCTCTGAGAATAGCGAAGGGGGATTCTACAGAGGCATTTTTTAAGAAAAAACTCAATGAATGGAGAGGTTACAATTCACCCAGCTCTCTTTATATCTTTCATCATTTAGACACACCTGCTTTAAGGATTTCCTTAAGAGGGTTCCCTCCCCCTTAAGTCTGTACATTACAGGAACATACCGCCTGAAACTTCAATACGTTGCGCATTCATCCAGCCCAGTTTGTCACTGAGCAACGCCGCAATGGCGTCACCGATATCATCGGGCAGGCCCACCCGTCCCAGCGCCGTCTGCGAGGCCAGCAGCTAGTTAAGCTCCGCATTATCCCTTACGCGTCCGCCTCCAAAGTCGGTTTCAATCGCGCCAGGCGCGATGATATTGACGGAAATTCCGCGCACGCCAAGCTCTTTTGCCTGATAGCGGGTCAGCACTTCCATCGCCCCTTTCATTGCCGCGTAAGTCCCTGAACCTGGCTGAGTAAAACGGGCCAGACCGCTTGAGACGTTCAGGATCCGTCCTCCGTCTTTTATGAGCGGCAGCAGCTGTTGTGTGAGGAAAAACGGACCTTTGAAGTGAATATTCACCGCATCATCAAACTGCGCTTCTGTCGTCTCGGTATAGGGTGCGTATAACCCTGTACCTGCGTTGTTCACTAAATAGTCAAAGGTGTCACGTTGCCAGACGTGTGCAAGGGTTTCCTTCACCTGTTGAGCGAAGCGCGCAAAACTTGCCGTATCGCCGACGTTAAGCTGCAATGCTGCCGCTTTTCTACCTTTTCCCTCAATTTCGCGTACAACTTCCTGCGCCTCCTGCTGACTGCTGTTCCAGGTCAGGATGATATCTGTCCCTTCCGCAGCAAGCTTCAAAACCGCATTTTTACCCAGGCCGCGGCTACCGCCCGTCACTAATGCAATACGTTCACACATAATTCACCTCGTTTCGACTGCGATGAAGATTGAGAATGAGCTTATTAGATGGTAGAAAATCAATAAATAGTGCCGCCAACGCTTCACTGTTTCATTTCAAACAACAATGACCCATATCTATGGATAAAATATACGCAATGCAGCTTTTCCTTCGCGTCGCGGAACTGGAGAGTTTTACCCGCGCGGCGGAGACGTTAAGCCTGCCGAAGGGGAGTGTCTCGCGGCAGATCCAGGCGCTGGAGAACGCGCTTGGCACTCAACTGCTGCACCGCACTACCCGCCGCGTCAGCCTGACGCAGGACGGCATGGTTTATTACGAACGCGCAAAAGATCTGCTGATGAATCTGGACGAACTGGACGGCATGTTTCTGCACGACCCTTCCACCATCAGCGGTCGGCTACGTGTGGATATGCCCGTTGCCATTGCACGAAATGTCGTCATTCCGAAACTGCCTGCATTTTTACAACAGTTTCCCGGCATTGAGCTTGAGCTGAGCAGCAGCGATCGTCTGGTCGATGTCATCCGCGAAGGATTTGACTGCGTGGTTCGCGTGGGAAACTTGAAGGACTCCGGGCTTATCGCCCGCCCGCTTGGGAAGCTTTCAGTGATTAACTGCGCCAGCCCGGATTATCTCACGCGATTCGGCTACCCTGAGACGCTGGATGATTTGGGCTCACACGCCCTCATTCATTACTCCGCCACGCTGGGCACCCGTCCTCTGGGTTTTGAGTATTTCAACGGCAGCGCGACCCAGTGGATAAAAACGGGAGGCGTTTTGACGGTTAACAGCACGGAAACCTACCAGGCCGCCTGTATCGCCGGGCTTGGCATTATTCAGGTCCCGCGCGTCGGGGTGCGTGATGCCCTGCGCACGAAAAAACTCGTTGAGATCCTGCCGCAAAATCGGGCTGAACCAATGCCCGTCTCCCTCATTTATCCCCACCGCCGTAACCTCTCCCGTCGGGTGCATGTGTTTATGGAGTGGCTTACCGAACTCACAAAAAGTTACGTGGACTAGTCGCAAGCTATAATTCAGTAACATCCAGCTCAACGAAAAGGAAAATGCGCGTGACGCCGGAAAATAACCCGCAACGACCGACTCAACATTTAGATTATGAACCCATCAAAAAGATGGATAACGAGCCTGAAGCGCCGAAGGAGCCTGGAACGACCAGCAAAGCGCTGGGCACCGTGACCGGCATAGCCGAAAAAATTCAGCAGATACCCGCGATTGCTCACCTGATCCGCGCCGCTGAGCGCTTTAACGACCGCATGGGAAATCAGTTTGGCGCGGCGATCACCTACTTCTCTTTCCTGTCGATGATCCCCATCCTGATGGTGTCGTTTGCTGCCGCCGGTTTTGTGCTGGCGTCTCACCCGACGCTGTTGCAGGACATCTTCAATAAGATCCTGACCAACGTCAGCGACCAGACGCTCGCCACGACGCTCAAAAGCACCATCAACACCGCCGTGCAGCAGCGTACCACCGTGGGTATCGTCGGGTTGCTGATTGCGCTCTATTCCGGGGTTAACTGGATGGGCAACCTGCGTGAAGCCATTCGCGCCCAGTCGCGTGACGTCTGGGAGCGTACGCCACAGGATCAGGAGAAGATATGGGTGAAGTATTTGCGCGACTTTATCTCGCTGATTGGTCTGCTGGTGGCGCTGGTCATCACGCTCTCTATCACCTCGGTCGCCGGTTCTGCGCAGCAGATGATTATCTCCGCGCTGTATCTGGACTACATTGAATGGCTGAAACCGGCCTGGCGCGGTATAGGGCTTGCTATCTCCATCTTTGCTAACTACCTGCTGTTCTTCTGGATCTTCTGGCGTTTGCCCCGCCATCGGCCGCGCAAGAAGGCGCTGATCCGTGGGACGTTGATTGCCGCCATTGGCTTTGAGGTGATCAAAATTGTGATGACCTATACGCTGCCATCGCTGGTGAAGTCCCCCTCCGGCGCGGCCTTTGGTTCGGTGCTGGGGCTGATGGCCTTCTTCTATTTCTTCGCACGCCTGACGCTGTTCTGTGCCGCGTGGATCGCCACCGCAGAGTATAAAGACGACCCGCGCATGCCGGGAAAAACCCACCACTGATGTCCTGTCGGGCTGATATTTCAGCCCGATTCATCATTTCAGCATATAAATCCAGACCGTAACTTTTATTTAACTCAAAACCAGTTTTAATGACTGATATTTAAAATGTGTGAAGCATTTCATGGAAGTGTTTTCGCTGGCCTGAAAATTATCCGCTTTTTGTTGCTTTTATGACCATGTCACGCCTTTGTTACAGATTGAAATGTCGCTTTTGCTGTGCCTAATATGGCCCTTCGTTCGTCCAAAAATAAGAAAATATTATGCAAGCAACAGCCACCACACTTAACGAAGGGGCGGAACACGTTCCGGTCAACTCCCGCAATAAAGTCGTCGTCGCATCGCTGATTGGCACCGCCATTGAGTTCTTCGACTTTTATATTTACGCCACCGCTGCGGTCATTGTCTTTCCGCATATTTTCTTCCCGCAGGGCGACCCGACGGCAGCCACGCTACAGTCTTTAGCTACCTTTGCTATCGCCTTCGTTGCGCGTCCTATAGGTTCAGCGGTCTTTGGCCACTTTGGCGATCGCGTCGGTCGTAAAGTGACGCTGGTTGCCTCGCTGCTGACGATGGGGATCTCCACCGTCGCCATCGGCCTGCTGCCGACCTATGAAACTATCGGCATTCTGGCGCCTGTGCTGCTGGCGCTGGCGCGCTTTGGTCAGGGCCTGGGGCTGGGCGGGGAATGGGGCGGCGCGGCGCTGCTGGCGACCGAGAACGCCCCGGCGCGTAAGCGTGCCCTGTATGGCTCTTTCCCACAGCTGGGCGCGCCGATTGGCTTCTTCTTCGCGAACGGCACCTTCCTGCTCCTCTCCTGGCTGCTGACCGATGAACAGTTCATGAGCTGGGGCTGGCGTATTCCGTTCGTCTTCTCTGCCGTGCTGGTGCTGATTGGCCTGTACGTGCGCGTGTCGCTGCACGAGACGCCGGTCTTCGCTAAAGTCGCCGCGGCGAAAAAGCAGGTTAAAGTTCCGCTGGGGACGCTGCTGACCAAACACCTCCGCGTGACCGTGCTGGGTACGTTCATCATGCTGGCGACCTACACGCTGTTCTATATCATGACCGTGTACTCCATGACCTACAGTACCGCCGCCGTACCGGTCGGACTGGGCCTGCCGCGTAACGAAGTGCTGTGGATGCTGATGATGGCGGTTATTGGATTTGGCGTGATGGTGCCCATCGCGGGCCTGCTGGCGGATAAATTTGGCCGTCGTTCAAGCATGATCGTCATCACCTCGCTGATCATCCTGTTCGCACTGTTTGTCTTCCCGCCGCTGCTGGGTTCAGGTAGCCCTGCGCTGGTGATGGCGTATCTGCTGATTGGTCTGAGCCTGATGGGGCTGACCTTTGGCCCAATGGGCGCGCTGCTGCCGGAGCTGTTCCCGACTGAAGTGCGTTATACCGGCGCGTCGTTCTCCTATAACGTTTCGTCTATTCTGGGCGCCTCGGTGGCCCCGTATATCGCCACGTGGCTTCAGGCGAACTATGGTCTGTTCTATGTGGGTGTCTATCTGGCGGCCATGGCAGCGTTGACGCTGATTGCGCTGCTGCTGACGCACGAAACTAAGCATCAGACTCTGTAAGCGAATGCCGGGTGGCGGCTACGCCTTACCCGGCCTACGATTCACATGTAGGCCGGGTAAGCGCAGCGTCACCCGGCAAGAACAGGCCACACCTTACTTCTTCATCTGCGACAAAATCGTCCGACACTGATTCGCTTCGCCTTCTGACGGCGAAATCAACGCCAGCAGCGCCGCCGCAGGGGTGACCAGCGTGGCGAGGGCGGCGGCAACCGCACCGCGCGCAATCAGCGGCCCGGCCTTCACGCCCGCCTGCGGATCTTTGAAGGTCCCGCGAACGTAGAGCGGCGAGCGCAGGGTGATGATGCGAATGCCTTTACTTTCCGGATCGATGGTTAAATCCAGCTGCTCGGACGCCATGCTGGCGGTACCGGTGATGTTGATAACCGCGTTTTCCGTGTCGAATGCGAAAATCTGCGGACGCGCCACACCGTTGACCAGGTCCACGTTTGCCGCCGCGCAGTTCACGCGCACTTCATCGTCTCCGAAGATTTGTCCGACGATGAAGTTACCGACGTTCAGCCCCAGGATCTCCATCAGGTTACGGCTCACCAGCCCGTCGTTCATCAGCAGCTTCAGGTTGCCGTTTCCGCTGCCTAACAGCGCGGCCACAGAGTTACCCGTGCCGCGAATGTCCGCATCGCCGTTCATCTCACCGAGGGTTTTCTGCATCAACTCCACGTCCGGCATCAGCTCTTTCAGCTTCAGACGACGCGCCTGGATCTCCGCCCTTCCCTGCATCGGCTTTTTATCCCCCTCCAGGTGGATATTCGAGGAAATGGTTCCCCCGGCCATGCCAAACTTCAGCGGTTGCAGGCGCAGATCGGCGTTTTTCAGGATGATATGGGTCGAGAGGTTGCTCAACGGCAGCGTGCTGCCATGCTCAATTTTACGTCCTTTGAAGCGCACGTCCGCATCCATTACGTCCCACTTGTCGGTTTCGAAGCGGTCATAGGGCAGCACTTTACCCGCAGGCTGAGCGTCCTTTTTGACCTCTTTTGACTTCGTGCCTTTACCCGAATCTACGCCAATCAGCGGACCAAGATCGGCCAGACGCAGCTGGCGGGATTCAACGTCCCCCTCCAGTTTCGGTCGCGGTTTTCCGGTGGTGTAGGTCAGCGTGCCGTGTATATCGCTATCGCCGATGCGGCCGTTGAACCCCCGGTAGTCAAAGACGGACGATTTTTCAGCGTCGATTTTTGCGACCAGCCGCCCGTCCGTTTCAAACGGCGGGGTATCCGGCAGCAGCACGCCGGTGAGATCGTACAGTTCACCCAGCGAATCCCCGGCAAACTTAAGCTGGAGGTCGACGCCGCCCATGTTCATCGGGTCGTTAACCGTGCCCACGAACGCCACGCGGGTATTGCCCGAGCGGAAGTCCGCCTGCACCGGGAATGGCGTGCCCTCACTCCTGAGCGCCAGCATGCCGCCGATTTTGCCTTTACCGGTCAGCGGCTGGCCGTTGTAGCGCCCTTTCGCTGTCAGGCCGAAGACGTAATCGCCAGCTTTGCTGTCATCGCCTTTGGCTTTGCTGCCCGTCACTTCGCTAAACGGCAGCGGCTTGCCCAGCGGATCGACGAGGATCTCCACGTCAGCCTTACTCACTTTATCGTCAATGGCGATCCGCCCCCGATCGAACAGAATATTGTCGAGGCGGAAGGACCATGAAGAGGGCTGCGCATTCGGATCTTTATCGCCGCTGCTGGCGAGATCGAACGTCCAGTTATTGGTTTTCTCCGACAGGCGAATCAGCCGCGCGTCGGGCTGCTGAAGTTTGATCCACGGCAGATACACCGTTTTGGTTAACAGGGCTAACGGCGCCAGCGTGGCTTCCACGCGCGGCAGGTGGATCATGGTCACTTCGGGGATGTCCGGCGGGTTGCCAAGAATGATGTCGTCAGCATGAACGTGCGGCCAGGGCACCCAGCTTCGCCAGCCGGTTTCCTCTTTCTGACGCTCCCACACGACCCCCAAATCGCCACGTATTGCGAAGGGGCGGTTTAGCTCGGTCGAGACTTTCTGGTTGATGGTCGGTTTGAGGCGGTTCCAGTCAAACGTGGCGATAATGATGATTAAGACCACGATCAGCAACAAGAAAATCCCTGCTGTCCAGGAAATCACCCTGGTTGTTTTTGTCATTGTTGTCCCCTTTCCTGATGAACTTGCCTTTAAAACTATAGTTCAGACAAAGGGAAGCGGGCAGATCATAGGGTGGTTATCACCTTTTCCAGGGTATCCATGGGGACAGGACGAGAGAGGAAATAACCCTGTGCCGCCGCTGCCGGAGAATTTTGCACGTCGCGCCACTCTTCCAGCGTTTCTACGCCTTCCACAATGACGCCCTGGCAATAGCGGTTCATCAGTTGCAGGAGCATCGTAAACAGGTTCCGTCCTTCCGGTGTCTGGCGCAGCATGATAAACAGATCGCGGGCCACTTTGATGTAGTCATAACGCACTTCGCTCAGGGCGGAGAAGTTCGCCATACCGGTACCGAAATCATCCAGCCACAGCGGGCCAAACTCACACATCGAGGCAAATGAGGAGTCCTGCGGCAGCTGAACATGTTCCACCAGCTCGAAGCGCATCCACGGCAAGGTGGCAATCAGCGCCTGCAGCGTCGCATTCTGACGTAACGCCATCAGGGTTGGGCCATCCACGTTCACCGAAGCCAGAATACCGTGCTGCTCGAAGAACGCCTGCTTCGTCGCCAGCATTCTCAACTGCTCTTCCAGCACGTCGATGCGCTGACGCACGGCAACCTCCGCAAAATAGCGGTCCGGCGCGATACGCTGCGAAGGGTTCGATGGATGAGTGACGACCGTTAACACCTCAATTGCCATTAACCGACCGTCAGTACGGTAGATAGGCTGATAGGTGTACGCTCGCTCACATTGCAGCCAGTAGCGATGCTCCTGCAAGTTCTCAATACTTGCCTCAGGCGTAGTGCTCAGCCGCTGGATAACCTGCTCTGACTTCATTTCGGATGTCCTGTTGTATGGGATAGCCTTTCTGGACTCGTCACTGAGTTATCGGCCCGCCAGGTGAGAACTTTATGTTCAATTCAGCGGGAAAATGAAATTAAGATGACAGAAATATGCCGGAACACGCGCTGGCTCAAAAAAAATAATGGAACGTCGTTTTAATATGGTTGACCGTAAAAAACACACAGCGCACACTACCCTTAATTACTCTGTTCAGGTTCACGACTATGTCTAAGAAAATTGCCGTGATTGGCGAATGCATGATTGAGCTGTCCCAGAAAGGCGCGGAAGTCAGCCGCGGTTTTGGCGGCGATACATTGAACACCTCCGTTTACATTGCCCGTCAGGTCGCCCCCGACGCGCTGAGCGTGAGCTACGTTACCGCGCTGGGAACGGACAGCTTCAGCCAGCAGATGCTGGAGGCCTGGCAGGGTGAAAACGTTGAAACTTCGCTGATCCAGCGAATGGAAAACCGTCTGCCGGGTTTGTACTACATCGAAACCGACAGTACCGGCGAGCGCACCTTCTATTACTGGCGTAATGAAGCGGCTGCCAAATTCTGGCTGGAAAGCGATGCCGCCGCTGCGATTTGCGAAGAGCTGGCCACCTTCGATTACCTCTACCTGAGCGGGATCAGCCTGGCGATCCTGAGCCAGCAGAGCCGTGAAAAGCTGCTGTCACTGCTGCGCGAATGCCGTGCCAACGGCGGTAAGGTGATTTTCGATAACAACTACCGTCCGCGCCTCTGGGCCAGCCGTGAAGAGACGCAGCAGGTGTATCAGCAGATGCTGGAATGCACCGATATCGCCTTCCTGACGCTGGACGATGAAGATGCCCTGTGGGGTGAAAAGCCGGTTGATGAGGTCATCGCCCGGACACAGGCCGCTGGGGTCAGCGAAGTGGTGATTAAGCGCGGGGCGGAGTCTTGCCTGGTGGCGGTGGCGGGTGAAGCCGTGAAAGAGGTGCCGGCGGTGAAGCTGGCGAAAGAGAAAGTGATTGATACCACTGCGGCGGGCGATTCTTTCAGCGCGGGGTATCTGGCGGTACGTTTGACGGGAGGTACGCCAGAAGCGGCAGCGCAGCGCGGACACTTGACGGCCAGCACGGTGATTCAGTATCGCGGAGCGATTATTCCGCGCGAGGCGATGCCTGCTTAAGGAATGGGCGGGCTGAGGGTTCCCCACAAATTAATGCGAGCACTGAGCAATCCCCTCGCCCCTCCGGGGAGAGGGTTAGGGTGAGGGGAACATACGGCGGTGGTGGTCATTCCGTTCACTTTATGTTCCATGCTACTCTGTAACGACATGACCGGTGAACGTGCCAGGGTGGCTCAGTCGCCACCACCCTGGCGACCCGGGCTCCCGGCGCATCCCTGTGCCTCGCCCCGGCCTGCAGGAAACGCCTCAGCGATTTACAGCCGGACCAGGGCATCGCTGACAGCCCTCAGTCATTTAGAAAGCAACTTTATTGCTTCTGCATAAAATCCCTCAGCCCACAGGGAGAGGGAACGCAGGGCCTTACTGGCCCTGCGGAATATCGCTCGCATCCTGGTGCAAATCATCGGCCGCCGCCTGTACTGGCTGCGACGGCGTCGCCATGATGGCGTTCCAGGTGGCCTTTAACTCTTTCATGTCATATTCCGGCTCACCTTTCGGCTGCAACAGAATCAACGCCATATCCTGAGACAGCTGCTGCCGCAGATCCTGATTCAGCATCTCCACGGTCAGACCGTTCAGGAAATCCTGACGCAATTTCTGATACTGCTCCGGCGCGATATCCACGACCTGATTCTGTAAGGAGCGAATGCGCTGGCTGATTAAGATATCGGTATCGGCGCGGGCATAGGTGGCAAACAGTTTCTGCAATTCGAGGGATTTCTGCGCCACCAGGGCGTTAAATTCCTCTTCAGACAGGCCCTCTTTACGCACTTTAGCCAGCTCTTTCGCCACCACGCCGAGATTGGCATTCAGCTTATCACCCGGCGATTCGACGTTAATGGCGCACTGGGCGCGCTGGAACAGCACGCGGCAGTCAAAGCCCAGACCAATGTCTTTCACGTTGTTCTTGCTGAGCGTCTGCTGAACATGCCAGAACAGCGCTTCACGCGCCAGGTCCGCACGCCAGTAACGCAACAGCGCCGAGGACTCGCGGATCGGCTGCCAGGCGGTATCCCACATCATCGAAAGACGATCCTGACGCACGGTATCCGTCATGATACTGACCGTCTCAGGGCGCAGCGGGGACAAAGTAGGAACAGGGGCGGGCGTTTCACGCTTCCCTTTTAGATCGCCAAAGGCTTTGTTGATCTGCTCTATCACCGCACGGCTGTCCACGTTGCCCACTACAATGAGGGTCATGGCATCCGGGGTGTACCACTGCTGGTAGAAAGATTTCACCTGCTCTGGATCCACCGGCTGTTTCAGCGGTTCTGCCGGGTCGTGGCCAAGCAGCGTGGACCCTTTCAGGCGGTAGCGCCACCAGCCTTCTTTGGTATCCGTCGGCCAGGTCGCCACCATGTCGCTGTTGCTCAACGCATAGTTTACGGTCTCAGGCGTAATCGCCAGTTTGCCGGTGGCATCGGATAGATAGGTCAGCGCTTCTTTAAGCAGATCGTTACGGTTGTTGGGCAGGCTCAGATTAAACATGGTGTAGTCATAGGAGACCACAGCCGGGGGCAGCGGACGTTTAGGATCGATGGCCTGTTGCCATAAAGAACGCACCTGAACCGCCTGCAAACTGCCGCTCTGGGTGAGCGCCAGTCGAGGAATAAAATGGCTTAAGCCGGTCTGCTGGGTGCTTTCAGTGAGGGAGCCGGTATTCACAGCCAGACGAATTTCAATGCGATCGCTCGGACGTTGCGGAGTGGATAACACCTGCCACTGGAATCCGTTCGCCAGTGTTCCCTGTTGCCAGGCCGGGTCTGGCTGGAGCGCATCTGCCTGCACATAACTGGCTGCTGCCATCATCAGCAAACCGCCGGTTAAGAGTCGAATTTTTGTGCCCTGCATGTGAACCCCTGATCAACATTCCTGGTTAAAGAGAGTGTCTCGCGACGTGAGCACTCAAAGATGACGATGAAAACCTTCCGATTAGACAGCGTGTTCAGCTAAACGTCACGGGCGGAAGCGAAATATACCCAAAAAAATTTTGTCGAAATATGACAGGTATGAGCGGTTATTATGCGCAGGTGCCCGCATCCCCACAAGGGAATACGGGCATTTATGAGGGATTAAGAGGATAAACCGGGGGTTTTGTCCTCAGATGTGCGATTATTCAGCGTATCGTTAAGTTTCTTGTGATCCAGCTCTTTTACCCACTTCGCCACCACAACCGTCGCCACACCATTACCAATCAGGTTGGTTAACGCGCGGGCTTCAGACATAAAGCGGTCGATACCGAGGATCAGGGCCAAACCCGCCACCGGCAGATGGCCAACCGCTGAAATAGTGGCCGCCAGCACGATAAATCCGCTACCCGTTACGCCCGCCGCCCCTTTCGAGGAGAGCAGGAGGACGACCAGCAGCGTAATCTGATGGAAGATATCCATGTGGCTGTTGGTGGCCTGAGCAATAAAGACCGCCGCCATCGTCAGGTAAATCGAGGTGCCGTCCAGGTTAAAGGAGTAGCCCGTAGGAATAACCAGCCCCACCACTGACTTACGGCAGCCCAGCTTTTCCATTTTATCGAGCATACGCGGCAGCGCGGACTCAGAAGAGGATGTGCCGAGGACAATCAGCAGCTCTTCACGAATGTAACGGATAAATTTGAAGATGCTGAAGCCGGTCGCACGAGCGATGGAGCCGAGCACCACCACCACAAACAGAATACAGGTGATGTAGAAGCAGATAATCAGCTGGCCAAGCTGTACCAGCGTGCCGACGCCGTATTTCCCGATGGTGAAGGCCATCGCGCCAAAGGCACCAATCGGGGCCAGACGCATAATCATGTTGATGATGCCGAAGATAACCTGCGAGAAGCTTTCAATGACGTTAAAAATCAGCTGACCTTTGCTGCCAAGACGGTGCAGGGCAAAGCCAAACAGCACGGCAAACAGCAGTACCTGGAGGATATTTCCGCTGGCGAACGCGCCAATCACGCTGCTCGGGATCACGTCCAGCAGGAAGGCAACAATCCCCTGATCTTTCGCCTGTTCAGCGTAAACCGCCACCGCTTTCGCATCCAGCGTGGCCGGGTCAACGTTCATGCCCGCGCCAGGCTGTACCACGTTGACAATAATCAGGCCGATAATCAGCGCGATGGTACTGACAATCTCGAAGTACAGCAGGGCAACCGCCCCCGTACGCCCGACCGCCTTCATGCTTTCCATGCCAGCGATACCGGTCACCACGGTACAGAAGATGACCGGCGCGATGATCATTTTGATGAGCTTAACGAACGCGTCGCCAAGCGGTTTCATTTGCGCGCCCAGCTCCGGGTAGTAGTGACCGAGCAGAATACCGATGGCGATGGCTGTCAGGACCTGGAAGTAAAGACTTTTGAAGAGTGAGGTTTTCATAGGGTGTCCCTGGAAAGAATAACTACAGGCTTTGTAAGGTTATGGTTAACCTGCGGCTTTAAAATAACACCCACATAACAGGACAGAAATAAACGGGGTTCAAATTTGAAACACAAATGTTAAGAACTTTGAGCTGGCTCGCACAAGCCAGCAACAAAATTACACTTTTGCGTTATTGCCAGCGTCGGCGAGATAGCGTCGCTCAAAGGTATCCGTCGGCACGGCGCGGCCAAACAGGAAGCCCTGACCGCTCTCCACACCCGCCGCAGCCAGCCACTCGCGCTGGGCTTCGGCCTCAATACCTTCGGCAGTCACGTGCAGGTTCAGGCTGTGCGCCATCTGGATAATGGCCTGCACCAGGCTGCAATCCTCCGGCAGCCCTTTCACAAAGGTTTTGTCGATTTTCAGGACGTCCACCGGCAGGGTTTTCATGTGCTGGAGCTGACGCAGGCCGGAATACCCCATACCAAAATCGTCAAGCGCAATGCGGATCCCGGCATTACGCAGCGGTTTCAGAATGGCGACAGCGTCGTCAGGATTGTCAATACAACGGCTCTCGGTGACTTCCAGGATCAACGTGTGGGGCTGGATGCGGTAGCGATGGATCAACTCGAGCATATCCGGCACCATAGTCGGGTGCATCAGCTGTAGCGCAGAAAGATTCACCGACAGCGGCAGCGTGATGCCCCGTTGTTGCCAGGCCGCAAGCTGGCGGCACGACTCTTCCAGCACCCAGTATCCGACGGTGACCATCAGGCCGCAGGACTCGATACGTTCGATCATCCCCTCAGGCAGCTCCCACGTGCCGTCCGGCTGCTGCATGCGCAGCAACGCTTCGGCGCTGGTCACTTCACCCGTGCGCAAATCCACCTGCGGCTGTAGCCAGAGCGCAAACTGGCGATTGTCCATCGCCGTCAGAATGTCGCTCTCTTCCGTCAGGCGCTGCTGGGCTTTTTCCATTTGCTCCGGATCAAAGAACTGGATCTGGTTTTTGCCTTTTCGGCGCGCGGTAAACGCTGCTGAGAAAGCCCGACGGTATAACTGCTCGGCGGTCAGACCACCGTAGTACATTGCGATACCAATGCTGGCACTTGGGCGTAGCTGGATACCCTGAATGGGTAGCCGCTCATTTATGACAGTGAGTACTTGCTGACCTAACGTAATAGCGTGCCACGGCTCTTTTACACCGTGCGCAATCACCACCAGGTCATAGCCGCTGACCTGGGTAAGTACCATGCGCGGCGCCAGCACAGATTTGATTTTTTCCACCAGCGTCAGTAATAGCATCTCGCGCTGGCTCTCTTTCAGCACGCCCGTCGTGTCCTGCAAGGTCTCGCAGGCAATCACCATCAGCGCGGTGGTCTGCTGGCGAGCGACGGTCTGCTCCAGCAGGGCCATTAAAAACGCTTTGTTTGGCAGGTCGGAAACCGGGAAACGGGTGGCGTTATTACTGACCTCTTCCTGCTGACGCAGGACACGCTGCTGGTTGATATTGTAACTGCGGACCAGCATGCCGATTTCATCGTCGTGATGCAGACGCGGCAAGGGAAGCTGATGCCCCATATGCTCCTGCGGAGAGAGGTCATTCAGCTCCCGGGCTATGCGGCGCAACGGATGCACAATTAACCGGTTGATGCACCACGTCAGCGCCACGCTCAACATTAAGGTCAAAAGTAAGTAAGTAGTCACTAACGTAGCAACCCAACTCATGACGAATTTATACATGCGGTACGAGTCCGCCTGTAGTACCAGATAGGCCAGCGGCTGCGGGTTAGCCGGTCTTTCCAGGGAATAGAGAGGCAGGGAAATCTGCACCGGCAGTTCAAACAGGCGCATCACCATCATCGGGACGGGACGCTCCGGGATAAAGCTCATCCGCAGCGCCTGGAACTGGTTCGGCAGCACGACGTCGGCGCGGCTCACGATACCGGCGGGCTGAATGCGCTTCAGGATGGATTCCGCCTCGGGGATATCCCCTTTCAGGATCGAGGCCGACAGGGGTTCCCGCACCGAGCGGGCAATACTTTCCAGTTGCGAAGCCGTGTTATAGCGATTCTGCTGTACGGAATGAAACAGCAAAATGACGCAGAAGATGAAGACAAACAGCATTGTGACGGCAGACACCATCGCCATCTGTTTGATCGTTAAGGAACGGCTGACACGCAAAATGACTCTCCACAAAACTCGAAGCGCAGGGCGCACCAGGGCGTAAACCTGGTGCGCCCGAGTATACCCGATAGCTGCACTTTTAAGAGAGACTTACAATTAGATTAAGCAAAAATCCGATCACCAGTCTGCATAAGGCACCAGCGGTTCCGGCGGTAAGTCCATATCACCCTGCCAGCCTGCGGCAGAATACCGAACATAGAGCAGCGCATGGCTCGGGGTATAGTCTTTCGCTTCCTGAATATCGACGCCCAGACCGACAAACCAGTTGGACGTCACACGGCGTTCAACAATCGCCCTTGCGGTATAACCCGTCCCTGACGAGCTACTTCCGGTTCCCATCACACCTTTATCGGTATAACGGCCTGGCTCATTGTCCGGGATCAGCCCCTGCAACGGATAACGCATCACATCTTTTGTTTTTGAATGGGACCATGAGACGGAACCGCCCAGTTCCCATGACCAGTTCTCTGTGCGTTTACGCCAGTTCACCGGTAAGGCGAACGACACATACTCCTGGGGACTGTAGTAACCGCCCTGGCCCAGCGAATAGCCACTTAAATCCTTATCGTAATGCCAGAGCATGTTGGACACACCGACCGTCAGACGCTCGTTGTTCTGATTGATAAGCTTGTAGTAATAGCCGGTCATCCAGCGGACCCGCCAGTTATCTTCGACATTCTTCCCGGTGAGGCTGTCGGCACTCAGGCTTGACCAGATCCCGTTAGCTTCGCCTTTGTCGTAGCTCATGCTCACGCCGCCACCGGTAGCACGCACGCCGCCCCAGGTGGTGTCGGTATTGGGATCTTTTTGCCCGGCGAAGGCCAGCACAGAGCTGGAAATCGGACGACGATGGGCGTTCAGGGTGTAGCCAATCGGCCCCAAGTCGTTGCTGTAGCTCAGGCTGCCCACCACATCGACCACGTCGAAGCCCATCGGCGTTGTACCGATGTCCCACGCCCAGGTTTTGTTCTGCCAGCCGACGGCCACGCTGGCGCCGTTGGCCGACTGGTTCGTGCTGCCGTGACATGGCGTTTCGGCGCAGGTACCCCATGTCGGATCGTAGGTTCCGTTATTGGTGTCAAAGGAACCGGCGTTCATATTGACCAGATCGCTACGGAAGAACATGCGGCCATCCGATAGCGGCGCATCCACCTGGAGCATAGTGGTGTGCGCTTTCAGGTCGGAATAGCCCCCCGTGCCGCTGGATCCCCAGTAGTCGTGTTGCAGCGTGACGTTCAGATCCTGCTGACGATAAAGATCGCCTGCATCGCTGCGCACGCCGCGCTTCAGCCAGTCATCTTTCTCATCGTTACGCGTAAGACGCGTAAAGCTGTCGTTATCGGTCGGACGGGTCGTCGTGATGCCCGATGAGACCATCGCATCTTTCCAGGTTTCCAGCGCCTGCTGAGGCTGGCCGTTTTGCGCCTGGAAACGGGCGGCATCACGCATCACCAGCGCACTTTCCATAGAAGGCGGCTGCGATTTTGCCTGCGGAAGAATGGTGTTGAAGGTCTTTTCTGCCACGGCTGAATCACCCAGACCGGCCTGCGCCATGGCGATCCGGCGCTGCATATTGAGGGAGAGCGGTTCGCCGTTTTGTGCCGCGGGCAGTTTCGCCAGCTCAGCGCGAGCGGCGTCCCTGTTGCCCTGAGCAAGATTGACTTCGGTCAGGCCGAGAATTGCGTCTTCGTTCTGCGGTTCCCGTTGCAGGACGGTGTTGTAGGCGGTTTTCGCGGCCTCGTGATCGCCACGCTGTTCAGCCCAGTCCGCCAGCGTTAAGTCAATACGGGTGGACGGGGGCTGCTGGCGAAGCAGCGCTTCCGCCTCCTGCTCTTTTCCACCGTCGCGCAGGCGGTTGGCGTTTTCCAGCACCTGGTTACTTTGCAGGCGGTCCGCCAGCGCCTGGATGTTGCCGTTCCACTTGTCGCGCGGCAGCGTGTTCAGATGCGCCAGCGCGGCCCGGTCCCGATCGTTACCGGACAGGTACAGCCCGCTGGCGTAAACCTGATCCGGATCGCCCGGTTTCTGGCTTGCCAGCTGACGCATCAGGTTATCCGCCTGGCTGCGCTGACCCGCGCTATACAGATCGCGTGATAGCCGGTAGGTGATCCACACGTCGCCCGGGGAAAGCGCAAGGCGTCGGCGCTGAATTTCTGCGGCCTGCGCATAGTTTCCCTGGCTTTCCAGCTGTTCAGCCTGAGCCGAGAGCTGCTCGTTCGTCAGGCTACGTTCAATATCATCAATGCTGCGGCGCTGGCTGGCAGAGAGCGACTGAATAAACTGCGTCGCCTTCTCCGGAGACTGCTCGCGATAAATATTGGCAAGACCGCGTACCGCGTTGCTGTTGCCGCTGTCCATCCGCAATGCCTGGCGATAATAGCGTTCAGCCGCGTCGTTATCTTTCCGCGCCGCCGCCGCGTCACCCAGCCCCAGGACCGCGTAGCTGTCCGTATTGTCAATGTTGCGCGCCTGCTGATAATAGCGTTCCGCCTGGACTGTCTTGTTGGCTTTCAGGGCGTTATCACCCTGCTGGATCAGCAGCCAGTATCGGTTAACCTTCAGCAGGCTGTCCCATTTGCCCCGGTTGTCGCTCTGCGGATCGAGGGCGATCGCCTTTTCAAACTGCGCAACCGCGCGGGCGCGATCGCCTTTCTGCGAATAGGCCTGCCCCAGCGCGCCTACGGCTTCACTGTCGGCGTGGTTGGCGCTGACTGCTTTCTGCAACTCCGTTACCGCTTTACTGCCCTGCCCGGCATCCACTGCGGCTAACCCTTCGGCTTTGGCGCGAAACGCCGGATCGGCGAGCTGTTTTTGCTGCGCTTCAAGCTGGGCGCGCGCCGCCGTCACGTTATCGCCATCGCTGAACACGCTCAGGTATTGTTGCAGCGCGGTAACGCTGGCGCTGCTGGCCGGCTGATCTTTGATCTGCTGGTACCACATGTCCGACGCCTGACTGCGGCCATTGTTCGATTTGGCCATCTCCTGTAAAACCGCAAACCCTTCATCACGCCGTCCACTCTGGAACAGAAGCTGCGCCAGCGAAGCCTGTAGCGGGGCGTTGCCCGGACTGCTGGCGTTGATTTTCTTCAGCTGATTAATGGCCAGATTGCGGCGGGCAGGCTCTTTCGCCACCACGTTCCAGTACTCCGTCGCGATGTCGCCGCTGGGCGGATTACCGTCAAACAGTTTGTCATACGCGGCAATAGCTTCCTGCGTGTGCCCGGTGGTGGCGAGCAGGCGAGCCTGCTGGAGGGCCTGGCGACCATCCGGCGTGGAGAGCAGCATGGTCGTACGGGAGGACTGGTACGCACTGGAATCGGGTGCCATTCCTTTCAGGCGATCCAGCTCTTTTTGCGCGCCCGCCGTATCCCCCTGTCGTAACAGGTAGCGGAAGCGAGCGGCAATCACGTCCGGGTTGTTGGGGTCGATCAGCTCAAGGCGATAGAGCGACTGGCGCACCAAATCCTCACGCTGGGTGGATTCCCCCAGACGAACCTGTTCCAGCAGCTGTCTCTGCTGCGGGGAGTTGGCGGCCTGGGCCAGGGGCATGAGCGCCAGGCCAAGCGATAAGGCGAGTAGATTTAGTGTGAACGTGCGCATTCCTGGCCCCAATCCGGTAGTAATTCACCTTGCGCGGTGAAACGAAAACGATGCTGATCCCACCCTTGTCCAAAGAGGGTCAGAACGTAGCTGTAATAAGCATTGTTATCGGGAAAACGATCGGCGACACGCTGGCGTTGCACCGCCTGCGCGTCCCGTTCTTGTAAAAATGGAAGCAGGGAGGCAGAAAACCCTACCGGCCCATCTCCGGTACGTTTCCCGGTCGCTACGTCCACTTTTTCCGGCGGTAAGCCTTGTTTGATTGTGGTGGTCGCCATGGGCTTGAAACGCGCCAGTAGCCGGGCTTTTTGCGGATCGTTATCGTTCATCATCCCTACCCACAGATAGACGCGAATCGCATCGTAACTGCCGATCAGGGTCGTATCCTGCTTCAACTGCCAGCCGCCCTTTTTCTGGTATTTCACCCAGTTCGGGGAAAATCCTTTTGGCGCGGTCTCCAGCAGCAGACGCAGGTTGGTTTCACGGAGCGTTGTCCACGGTGCGCCGAAACGGGTGAAATAGCTCGCAAGCTGCGGCGGCAGGTAGCTGGGGTTGAAGCGCCAGACACTCTCTTCGGCAAAACCGACTTTACCCGGCAGCAGCATAGAACCCAGCCCCGGCACCTTCACCACTTCCTCACTGGCAATGCGCGTCAACAGCGCCTTACCCGTGCGCGTGTAATCGGGATTTTTCCACAGCCGCCCGGCTTCCAGCAGCGACCAGGCTATCCAGATATCGGCATCGGACGCGGAGTTAGGGTCGATAACCGCCCAGGTGTTGTCGTCCTTTTTTCCCCATAGCCACGCCGGGAGATGTTGGGCTAAATCCCCCTCGGCAAGGTTATCGCGCGTCCATGTCAGCAGCAGATCAAACGTCTTGCGATCGTTTGCTGCCAGGGCAAAGAACAGTCCGTAGCTTTGCCCTTCGGAGGTGGTGATTTTGCGCGCGTCACTGGGATCAATGACGCGCCCACTTTCGCTCATATAATCCTGCTTGAACGTCTCCCAGGCAGGCCAGCGACAGGCGGCATGCAGATTCGCCGCCGCCAGCATCAACGCTGCGACTACACACCCGCGAAAGATTTTCATCACGGCTTACTCATGGTCCGGGTTAAGACGACGACGGCTGATGATTCGCAGCAGACGCCACAATACCCACGCCAGCAATACAACGCTGAGCGCAGCCAGCACGGCCAGCAGCACCGGGTGGTTAGAGAGGGCGTACCACAGGCGTTCGAACCACGGCAGATGACCGACGTAGTAGACATCCCCCACGCGCAGGCTGTTTACCCCCGACTCACGGATCACCGAGACGGAACCGAACATTGCCGCCCGTTTACCGCTGTCGTTCATGGCCGTGTTGAGCAGCTCATAGCCGCGCGGGCTGTCCGCCAGCAGGGCGATCACGCTGCGCTGGTCGTTATACGGAGACTGGAAACCGACAATCGCAGCCATCGGACCCGTTGAGCTTACGGTCGTCCTGATATTGGCCTGACGATCGCCGCTGTCCGGCATGATGCTTGGGAACTCGGTCTGACGCAGCGGCGTGTTGACCCATGACTGAGCCGCCTGCACCAGCAGATCGACGCGCTTCTCGTCTTTCAGCTTGTCCGGAATGTTGCCGATGACCATGATATCGGCATCTTTGTTCTGGATCTGGCTACCGTCATCCGTCACCGTCACGTTGATAGCCGGTAAGCCGGTTTGCGCCCCGACGGTGCCCATGGTGTCCAGCAGCGTGGCAACCTGGCCTTCGTTGGCCGCTTTTGGCATCACGACAATCGATTCAGAGAGATCAGCCATGCGGCTGAACGGGAAACTGGCGTTAGCAAACGCACGCAGATCCGGCATCGCGATAAAGTGGTAATACTTCGAGAAGTCGATTGTGGAATCATCACCAATCACCACGTGGTTTTGCACCGGCTGGAAGGTAATACAGTTTTCCACCGATCCACCCGGCATCGGGTTCATGTACTGGAAGTTAAACCGCAGCTGGTTCACCGCACCGAGCTTCAGCGCCGGGATCGACACATCGGTTTTGCCATCCAGCAGCCCCTGCAATACAGGCAGACGAAGCATCAACCGGTTTGTCTCCTGGCTGCTGGTCAGGCTGAAGGATTGCAGGAACTGGTTGTTGAGGCTGATATCCATGCGCGAGCTGTCTTTGGTTACCGGCGCGGTGTAACGGTAGTTCAGGTTGATATCAATACCGTTGGTGCGCAGCAGATAGAGATCCGGCGGCAGGTTCAGCGACAGGCTGACAGGAGAAGGTTCAAGCCCGGTTGACTGCAATTGCTCTTCATAGGTTTTCAGCTCGCCGAAGGTAATCGCGCGGTCGGTGCGGACCCAGTTCGGCGCATCATAAGGCTTACGTGCCAGCAGCGGTTTCACCTCATCCACCACGACGCTATTACCGCGGAACAGGATATTGCCCTGCGCAATGCCTTTTGCCGCCTGCACAAGATCTTTATCATCACGCCCGAAGATCACCAGCAGCTTCACGTACGGATTGTCGGGATGGCTGATCATCTCGATGGTGGGCGCTTTCACCTCTGGATGGTCCCGCAGGAATGCCGGGCGTTTGGCGTTGGTGGCAAACACAATCGCGTTTTTGTCCGGCATTTTGTCGTACATAACCGGGAAACTCTGGCCACGCCAGCCGGAGCGGGAACCAAACCAGGATGCCACGATAGAGGCCGCCAGCTGTTCGGTCACATCAGGAGAGCCCGCAAACACTATTGGCAGGTTCAGTGGACGGTTATCACGCGGGTCGAAGAACGGCACCGGGAAGGCGGAGAGATCGTTTTTCAACGCCAGCGGCTGATAGGTCATCTGAAGCGAAGAGTTACGACCAACATCCAGCCACAGGGTGCTGCTGGCCGGGTTTTCACAGACATCGCGGTAATGGCCGACAAATTCCAGACGCACGCGGTTAAAGTCGGTGATAAACAGCGGGTTAATCGGCACCTGAGCCAGGGTTTTCTTACCCAGTTGCTCTTTGGTGACGGGCAGGACGTCCATCAGCTCATCATTCAGATAGACCTTAAGCTGGGATTGCACCGGCAGCAGCGACGGCGATGGCGTGTATTCCAGGTTGAGCATCGCTTTCGACACGACTTCATCGCTACGCATACCGAATTCGACACCGCCATTTGGGTTGATGCCGCGCAGAACCATGCTGCCCGGAGGAGGCGCGATCTGGGCGAACGTCAGCTTAACGTCACGCGACGGCGTATTTTCCGCAACCACCGGTGCACTGGCTCCCGGCACGCCAGGCATAACCTGCCCAACCACCGGGTTGTCGGCGGGCAGCGTATTCCCCGTCGTCGGCTGATTCGGGACGACGTTTTCCGTCTGCCCCGGCGCCGCCGTCACTACCGGATCGGTCGCTTGCGCGACGACAGGCACCGTTGGCGCGGGTGTGGTCGCTGCGTTATCAGGCGCCGCGTTAGCCACTGTTGCAGGGAGCGCACTCATCCCCATTGCCACTGCACATAACCAGGAAAGTTTTGTTTTCATCGCGTTATCATCATTGTTGAGCCATAACCGGGTCCGCCTGCTTCGCTTCATCTCGCTCAGGTCGACGCGGAATGAACGACACGACCCAGGAAACCAGTGAAGTAAGTGACCGGAAAATTAATTTCACCGACGACGGGGCAAATTCTGCAAGGTGACGATAGCCACGGAACCCCAGCTTAAGAATATCCAGCAGGCTTTCCAGAGGCTTATCCTCAGGGAAGCTGTCCTGCCAGAGAGCCCACGTATCCGCGCGGGCAAACGTACACTGCACAAAATCAATGTGTTGCTTTTTAGTCAGCGGCATCAGTTGCAGACCCACTTCATTTCCTCTCACACGCACCACCTGCGTCGGGAAGACATACTCCTGCTGGCCGCGCTTAAGCAATAGGTTGACCTTCTGCCCCTCAAGCACCTTCGCCTGACCGTTGATCTTGATACCCAGACCGCCATCCGAAAAGTCATGTACGGTACAGGAGAAGAGATGTCCATCGTCGCGGGCAATGGCCGCTGGCATGCTGATTTCGACGCGATGCGCGCGGCGAACCTGTTTACTCTCCACTGATACCGCCACCGCGCCACCGAGGATAATCAGGTTATAAAACACCCACGCCATACTCACGAAGACCGTCAGAATTTCGTTTTCCGGACCGTAAAAGTAGCGCCAGACCCCAACAATCACGCCTACAATATTCAGCAGCACCAGGAAGATATAGGGCCGGGAGATCACCCAGTCGACATACTCCTCTTCCACCAGCCCGCCCTTCGCGGTGACGTTGAATTTCCCTTTATGCGGGTTAATCAGCGCCACCATGGTTGGCGGCGCGATATACCAGGCCAGCACCGTTTCGTAGATTTCACTCCAGAACGAATGGCGATATTTCCCCTGAATCTTCGAGTTCGTCAGGCTGGCGTGGATCATGTGCGGCAGAACGAACAGGGCAATCATCAGCGCAGGCGCATAGATGATGTAAGCGTGAAGAAGCAGGAACGCCAGCGGCGCAGTGAGGAAGATAAGCCGTGGAATACCCGACAGGAAGTGGAACATGGCGTTGACGTAGCACAGCCGTTGCGCCAGTTTCAGTCCTTTACCCATCAGCGGGTTATCGAGGCGGAAAATTTGCACCATGCCGCGCGCCCAGCGAATACGCTGGCCGATATGCGCCGACAGGGATTCCGTGGCCAGCCCCGCCGCCTGAGGAATGCGCATGTAGGCGGAGGTATAGCCAAGACGGTGCAGACGCAGCGAAGTGTGCGCATCTTCCGTGACCGTCTCGACGGCGATCCCGCCAATTTCATCCAGCGGTTTACGGCGGATCACCGCACAGGAGCCGCAGAAGAACGTTGCGTCCCACATGTCGTTCCCGTCCTGCACCAGACCATAGAACAGTGTGCCCTCGTTCGGGGTTTTACGAAAACGACCAAGGTTACGTTCAAACGGATCCGGCGAGAAGAAGTGGTGCGGCGTCTGCATCATCGCCAGCTCTTTCTCCTTCAGGAACCAGCCCATGGTCATTTGCAGGAACGAGCGCGTTGGCACGTGGTCGCAGTCGAAAATAGAGACGAACTCCCCTTTGGCATATTTCAGCGCATTGTTGATGTTACCGGCCTTAGCGTGTTCATGCGTGGTACGGGCGATGTACTCGACCCCTACTTCGTCCGCGAACTGGCGGAACTCGGCGCGGCCACCGTCATCGAGGATCCAGATTTTGATTTTATCCTTCGGCCAGTCGATACCCAGCGCGGCGTAAATGGTGTTTTTCACCACCGACAGGTCTTCGTTGTAGGTCGGCACGAAGAGGTCCACCGTTGGCCACTGGGTCGTGTCTTTTGGCAGCGGCACCGGCTGTCGATTCAGCGGCCAGATAACCTGGAAGTAACCCAGCACCAGCACGATCCAGGCGTAGGTCTCAGCAAACAGCAGCACTAACCCACACACCAGGCTGACCGGATCGTCCCAGTTCAGCGTTGAGGTATATCGCCATCAGATGTAGCGGCAGGAAACGGTCAGCGACAGCACGATCAGCATCAGGGCAGAAAAACGCCCCGGAATGCGCCGCACCAGCAGCGCCACGCCCCACAGCAGGATCAGGAAGGTAAACTGTGCCAGCGGGTTGAAGGGCTGGGTAATACAGACCAGCGCCAGTATGAGCGAGAACACCACCACCACGCCGAGAATAAAACGCCGTAAGCCCGGGTGAAGGTGCCCGAGCTCTTTGTGATTATCTAAATGACCTGTTCTATCGCCAACCCGGTCGGGTAGCCGGTTAAGCCACTGGTGATAGTGTTCACGTAAGTTCTGCACGCGATCGAAGCTGCGCCAGCGTGACGTTTTTTTCTCCGCACCCGTTGAGGTCGCCAGAAGCCAGATGGACTGTATAGCGTAGCGCGCGGGATCGAGCGGACGCGGCTTGTCAGGGTTGATATGCGGATAGAGTTCACCGTGGCGCGCACGAATACGTTGCCAGCGTGGATGTTCGAGGGGGATGAACATCCACGCCAGAATCATCCATAAGCAGCCCAGCGCAGCGCTCAGCGATGAGGCGCCGTGATGACGGTAATGGCGGTAGCGTTCACTTAAGCGCGAACTGACCGGCGGGATGAGCAACCAGTTGGTCAGGCGGCTCATACTGAACTCCCGGCAGGCTCCGGCCGTTTAGCAAAGTGCAGCAGACACCAGTTGGCCAGCGTCAGGATCTCTTCTGCCGCCAGTGAATCACTACGGTACTCCCCAAGCGGTTGTTTGGAAGCGAGGCACTCCGCCATCGCTTCGTCACGATGAATAACCATTGGCAACAGGCGGCGCTGACTCTGGAGCCAGACCTGGTACAGATCGTCCTGGATCTGGCTGCCAATGCGCAGATCGTTAATCAGAATATGGGCATTGGCAGGCATTGCCTGTTGATGCAGACGGATATGACAATTCGCATCTACATTCGCAATGGAGAGCACATGGTCGCACTGCGCCAGAAGCTGGCGGGTCAGCGACGCGGCGCCGTGCGGCAGGTCCAGCAGGATCCACTGATAGTGTCCGCTCTCTTTCAGACTCTGCAAAGCGGTGGTGAAGCGAGAGAACAGGCGCTGAAACGCAGCTTCATTCCCGCGTTCGGTTTCCGTCATCTGACCAAAGGGAAGCAAATCGAGCTGGGAGGTATAGCGCAAACCCGCATCTCGCCAGTCTTTATCGTCCAGAAGCGCGCGCCCCCAGCCGTTTTCATGCGTAAAGTCGACATTGAATGACATGCGCAGCAAATTATCGGAGCAGGCATCAATAACCAGTACTGATTCACCTAAAACCTGTAATGACCACGCCAGCGCCGCGGTTACGGAAGTTGTACCCACTCCACCACGGACGCCCTGTAATCCTAGTACGGCCATCAATGGCTTCCTTATTGTTGTTGGGCAAACTCAGCTAATAACGGCCAACGTTTAATAGCCGCAGCCAACTGTTCCCGCTGGGAAATATCGGTGTAATCTATTTCAGGCAATGAAAAAGCCTGCGTGAGCGCCAGAAAATCGTTTTGGAATGTGTAACCCAGGCTTGGGTCGACTGGAGTTGCGGGTTCGTTATTTTGCATTCTTATTTCATCCCTTTGAGTAAAATCATAAGATTCAGATGCAGCGAGGCGTCCTGCCCACGAAATTTCATTTACATGCTAAATCTGATGTTCTTTAATTTCAATGTTAGGTTTATTTCTACGCTTTCGCTAGTAAACTGAGAGACATAGAAATTCGACGAAAAGAGGGACACCGTGGACTCCATATTTTCTATTGGCATCCAGTCATTATGGGACGAATTGCGCCACATGCCAGTCGGAGGAGTCTGGTGGGTTAATACGGATCGTAATGAAGATGCCATCAGTCTGGTAAACCAGACGATAGCGGCGCAGGGTAAGGATTACCGCGTGGCCGTCATTACGATGGGCGATGAGCCAAAGTCAATCATCAGGCTCGAAACTGACCGTGGACCCCAGACAGTACGATTATTTTCCATGCCAGCGGAGGCCGACAGTTTATACTTTTTGCCCCGCGATATTCAGTGCTCTATTGTTCCTGAACACTATTTACTGATTCTTAAATGTTCTCAAAACGGTCTACAAAATATCCCGTCTGAAAAACTGCTGAAATGGCTGGGAAGAATCAGCAGATGGGCAAAAAATCAAAATTGCACCTTATTGGTTGTTAACCCGGGCAGTAATAACGACAAACTTTTTTCACTTTTAATGAGTGAATACCGTTTCCTCTATGGCCTGGCCAGTATTCGTGTCCAGACTGACAGCCATCTTTACGACGTGGCTTTCTGGTGCAATGAAAAAGGGGTGAGCTCCCGACAGCAGCTTACCCTCAAAAATGTCGGGGACGAGTGGCATCTTGCTCAACAGGAAGAGACGGTGGTTCAGCCACGCAGTGATGAAAAGCGCGTTCTGAGTCATATTGCGGTACTGGAAGGTGCGCCTGCACTGTCTGAGCATTGGTCACTGTTCGAAACTAACGAGGCCTTATTTGATGAGGCGCGCACCACGCAGGCGGCGACCATTATCTTCTCGTTGATCCAGAATAACCAAATCGAAACGCTGGCACGGCACATTCACACATTACGTCGCCAGCGCGGCAGCGCGTTAAAAATCGTGGTACGTGAAAATAATACCAGCCTGCGCGCCACCGATGAGCGCTTATTACTGGGCTGCGGCGCGAATATGGTCATTCCCTGGAATGCTCCCCTGTCGCGCTGTCTGACGCTGATCGAAAGCATTCAGGGCCAGCAGTTTAATCGATATGTTCCGGAAGATATCAGCACCCTGCTTTCAATGACGCAGCCGATGAAACTGCGCGGCTACCAGAAATGGGACACCTTCTGCGATGCGGTGGGCAACATGATGAGCAATACGCTTTTACCGGCAGACGGAAAAGGGGTGATGGTTGCCCTGCGTCCTGTGCCGGGCATTCGCGTTGAGCAGGCGCTCACCTTGTGCCGCCCTAATCGTATCGGGGATATCATGACCATTGGCGATAATCGCCTGGTGCTGTTCCTCTCCTTCTGTCGGGTGAACGATCTGGATACCGCCCTGAACCATATCTTCCCGCTGCCTACCGGGGATATTTTCTCGAACCGCATGGTCTGGTTTGAAGATAATTTGATCAGCGCTGAGCTTGTCCAGATGCGAGCCCTGGCACCTGAAAAATGGGCCAAACCGTTGCCTGTAACAAGTGGTGCCAAACCGGTTCTGAACGCGAAACATGATGGGCACGTATGGCGTCGGGTTCCTGAGCCGCTACGCTTAATGGATGAGAACAAGGAGAGCGTTCCATTATGAATATCAGCGATATCATCCAACTGGTTGTTCTGTGCGCGCTGATTTTTTTGCCGCTTGGCTACTATGCACGCCATTCCCTGCGCCGTATTCGCGATACGATCAGATTACTGTTCGTCAAACCTCGCTATATTAAACCCGCCGGAACACTGACTCGCGCTTCAAACGTCAAGGCAAACCGAAAACATGACTAATTCTACCTATACCTCTTCGGCGCCATCGCCACTCTGGCAATACTGGCGCGGTCTGTCCGGCTGGAATTTCTACTTTCTGGTGAAGTTTGGTCTGCTGTGGGCAGGCTATCTTAATTTCCACCCGCTGCTTAATCTGGTGTTTATGGCATTCCTGCTGATGCCAATCCCGAACCTCAGGCTGCACCGTATACGTCACTGGATTGCTATCCCTATCGGTTTCGCCCTGTTCTGGCATGATACCTGGCTACCCGGCCCCGAAAGCATTATGAGCCAGGGCTCCCAGGTCGCAGGTTTCAGTGCGGACTATATGCTCGATCTGGTTGAGCGCTTTATTAACTGGCAGATGATTGGCGCGGTATTTGTCCTGCTGGTTGCCTGGCTGTTCCTGTCTCAGTGGATCCGGGTGACGGTGTTTGTCGTCGCGATTATGATCTGGCTAAACGTCCTGACGCTGACGGGCCCGAGCTTCTCACTGTGGCCAGCCGGTCAGCCGACGACAACCGTAACCACCACGGGCGGTTCCGCCGCCGCTACCGTCGCAACAGCAGGGGATACGCCTGTGGTTGGGGATATTCCAGCGCAGACGGCGCCGCCGACATCTACGAACCTGAACGCGTGGCTCTCCAGTTTTTACGCTGCGGAAGATAAGCGTCAGACGAAATTCCCGGACGCGCTGCCTGCCGATGCTCAGCCGTTTGAGTTGCTGGTCATTAACATCTGTTCTCTGTCCTGGGCTGACGTTGATGCGGCTGGTTTGATGTCGCACCCGCTGTGGTCGCATTTCGATATTCAGTTCAAAGACTTCAACTCGGCCACGTCGTACAGCGGCCCAGCGGCTATCCGCCTACTGCGCGCGAGCTGTGGGCAGCCCTCGCATAAGAACCTCTACCAGCCGGCAGCTAACCAGTGTTACCTGTTTGATAACCTGGCAAAACTGGGCTTTACCCAACACCTGATGATGGGCCATAACGGTCAGTTCGGTAACTTCCTGAAAGAAGTGCGTGAACAGGGTGGCATGCAGGCCCCGCTGATGGACCAGAAAGGGCTGCCAGTGACGTTACTGGGCTTCGATGGCTCGCCGGTCTATGACGATACCGCCGTACTTCAGCGCTGGTTCGACACCGTCGGTAAAGAGGAAGGGACGCGTAGCGCGACGTTCTATAATACGCTGCCGCTTCACGACGGGAACCATTATCCCGGCGTAAGTAAAACGGCCGATTATAAGGCCCGTGCGCAGAAGTTCTTCGACGAGCTGAACGCGTTCTTCAACGAGCTGGAAAAATCAGGCCGTAAAGTGATGGTGGTGGTGGTCCCGGAACATGGTGGAGCGCTGAAAGGCGACAGGATGCAGGTGTCTGGTCTGCGCGATATCCCAAGCCCGTCCATCACAAACGTTCCGGCCGGGATTAAGTTCTTTGGCATGAAGGCACCGCATCAGGGCGCGCCAGTTGAGATCACCCAGCCAAGCAGCTATCTGGCCATCTCGGAACTGGTTGCTCGCGCTGTAGACGGTAAGCTGTTTGTGGAAGATAGCGTGAACTGGGATCAGCTCACCAGCGGGCTGCCGCAGACGGCGGAGGTATCGGAAAACGCCAATGCGGTGGTGATCCAGTATCAGAATAAGCCTTATGTCCGGCTGAATGCCGGGGATTGGGTGCCGTATCCGCAGTGACCTGCAACACCCTCTCCCCCTGTGGGGAGAGGGTTACTCTGCACTTCGTAATGAAATTTCACCGCCCACCCAGGGCTTAATCACGCCATCCTGTTCAAGCAGCAACGCGCCCTGCGCGTCAATGCCGCGTGATGTGCCGTAAATCTCTTTATCCCCAATCAGCAGCTTCACCGGTCGGTTAATAAAGTTATCCAGCTTTTCCCAGCGGGACAGGAATGGCGCTAACCCCTCTTGTTCAAAGAGCGTCAGAGAACTACGCAACTCATTGATCATGCGGACGGCAAGCGTATTGCGATCGATGGTGATCCCCGCTTCCTGTAGGTTGGTCCAGGCCTGGTTCACGACATCGTTCTGCACGTTTCGCATCACCATGTTCAGCCCCGCCCCAATGACGATCTGTGCGGCATCGCCTGTTTTTCCCGTCAGTTCGACCAGGATCCCCGCCAGCTTTCGATCGTTGAGATACAGATCGTTGGGCCATTTTACCCGCACCTGATCGGCACCCAGATCGTGCAGCACTTCTGCCATCACAATGCCGATGACCAGGCTCAGCCCGATGGCCGCAGCTGGCCCCTGTTCAAGCCGCCAGTACATGGAAAGGTATAGGTTGGCACCAAATGGCGAAAACCACTTACGCCCCCGGCGGCCACGTCCTGCCTGTTGGTACTCGGCAACGCAGGCATCACCGGATTTCAGCTCGCTCAGGCGATCCAGCAGATACTGGTTCGTCGAATCAATGACCGGCAATACCGCGACGTTACCGTGTCCAATCTGGCTGCGGATGATCTCTTCATTCAGTAACTGGATTGGTTCCGGCAGGCTGTAGCCTTTTCCCGGCACCGTAAACACATCCACGCCCCAGTCGCGGAGCGTTTGAATATGTTTATTGATGGCAGCGCGGCTCATGCCCAGCTGTTCGCCCAGCTGCTCGCCAGAATGAAACTCGCCATCAGCAAGAATACCGATGAGAGTTAACGGAATAGTATTGTCCTTCACGCAATGGTCTCCACGGCATTCACTTCGCCCGTTCGGCCAATAAAGCGAACTTCAGGCTCCAGCCAGACGTTGAATTTTTCGCCCACGCGCTGGCGAACATGATGCGCCAGGTTGACGACATCCTCACTTGTCGCGTTGGACTGGTTGATCAGTACCAGCGCCTGCTGACGATGAACAGCAGCGCCACCAAGCGTAGTACCTTTTAATTCACATTGATCGATAAGCCAGCCTGCGGCCAGCTTCACGCTGCCATCCGCCTGAGGATAATGCGGGGCCGTTGGCCAGCCGGCGAGAAACGCTTTCGCATTTTCGCTGCCGATCACCGGATTTTTGAAGAAACTGCCCGCATTTCCATTCACTTTCGGGTCCGGCAGTTTGGTCCTTCGCATGTGGCAAACGGAATCAAAAACCTCACGCGGTGTGACGGTAGCCGGATCGAGACGGGCCAGATCGCCGTAAGTCAGAACGGGTTTCCATGCTTTCGCCAGACGCAGGCCAACGGCCACAATGACGAAACGATCCTGATAGTCGTGCTTGAAAATGCTGTCGCGATAGCCAAAGCGGCACTGCTCTGCGGTCAGGCGCTTCGCCGTTCCGGTCGCGAGTTCGATGCAGTCGACATATTCGCAGACGTGTTTCAGTTCGATGCCGTAGGCACCGATGTTTTGAATAGGAGATGATCCTGCACAGCCCGGGATGAGGGCCAGGTTTTCCAGTCCGGGCATCCCTTTTTCAAGGGTATATTGCACCAGATGGTGCCAGTTTTCGCCAGCACCCACGTGTAAATGCCAGCTGTCAGCGCTCTCTTTACGCTCAATCCCCATGATGCGATTAACGATTACCGTCCCCGCAAAATCATCGAGAAACAGGACATTACTTCCTTCGCCCAGAATAAGTACGGGTTCACCGTTTTCTGTTGCGTTTTGCCAGGCATTCAGCAACTGCTGAGCACTGTCGGCACGTACAATTTGATTAGCATTCCGTTGAATACCAAAGGTATTCCAGGGCTTAAGGGAGTGATTCATAGACGCTATCCTGATGCAAAAACCGGGATAGTTTACCGTATATACGAAGGGATGGGTGATTAGTTTATGGAAAGGAAGCAGGTGCAGAAACGCAAAAAGGCCATCCTTGCGGATGGCCTCTTCACT